>CBFGXP010000232.1:0-5866 GCA_965652775.1 uncultured bacterium | reverse complement strand
GAAAGCCCTTGTTGAAACACAAATTGGTGCATGCAGTCGTTAAGTTAAGCAATCGCTCTTGCTCTTATAAAGAAAGGAATTTATCCTAATCCAACCTGTACAAAATTCATCACTGTTTTTTTTTGGAAGTTTTTGCGTGAAAGGTCAGATACTTTAGTTATCGGATTATTTGGTTGCATCCCATTTTTCGAGACTGCTATTGTTAATCAAAACAACTTGCTATTATGAAAGTAAATGTAAAGCCGAGGTGCAATCCTGGCTTCATGAAGCTAATGCTGTCGGTATTGGCTTTTTCTTTTTTTTCAACTGTTCAGGCTCAAACCGTTTCGGGTACAGTGTCCGATGAAAACGGAAAATCATTACAAGGAGTTTCGGTTACCGTGAAAGGAGCGGCAGGTGGTACTACTACCGATGCCGATGGTAAATATTCCGTACAGGCAGCCTCTACAGCAACCCTTGTATTTAGTTATGTGGGTTACACAAGAACAGAAATTGCTGTGTCGGGCCGGACTGTGATTAACGTTTCCATGACTGTTGACACCCGGAATATGAGTGAGGTAGTGGTAACTGCATTAGGTATCACTAAAGAGGCAAGGCGATTAGGCTATGCCGCTACCAATGTGAAACCAGATGAACTTACTATTAACAGAACAGCGAATCCTATCAATGCATTGCAGGGCAAAGTAGCGGGGCTTAACATTTCCACGTTAGGAACAGGTCCCGGCAGTACATCCAAAATTCGTATACGGGGACAATCCTCTATTTCGGGGCAAAATGGTCCGTTGATCGTTATAAATGGTGTTCCGGTTGATAACACAAATTTTAATGACAATACAGTTACTACAAGAGGCGGGGGTGTATTCGCTGATGGAGGTGACGGTTTATCAAGCATCAACCCGGACGATATCGAAAGCATGACAGTCTTGAAAGGAGCACCAGCCGCTGCGTTGTATGGGTCCCGGGCCAAGGATGGTGTGATCATGATCACTACCAAAACAAAAGGAAGGGGAAAAGGAATCGGTGTTACTTATAATCTGAATTACATGAATGAAACTCCACTGGATTTCACGGAATACCAGAAGGAATATGGTCAGGGAGAAAACGGTGCTTTTCCATCCGGTCCGAATCCAACTTCAGGACAATGGTCCTTTGGAGTAAAATTCCAACCGGGTCAAACCGATACTTTATTTAATACACCCGGTATTCCTTATCAACCACAAGGAAGCCGCATCGAAGAGTTCTATCGGAACGGTCAGAACATATCAAATACTGTGGCCTTTGATGCGACAAGTGAAAAAGGTGGTTTACACATGTCGTTAAATAATACGGACAATAAGGGCATCACTCCAAACAATAGTCTGAACAGAAAAACAATCAACCTGGGATTCAATTATAATTTATCAGAGAAGTTTAACTTTTTCGGAAATATTAATTATTCAAAAGAGCTTAATAAGAATCCACCCAATATTGCCAACCAGGATAATTCCATGCCAACAACTTTGATGGCTATGGCCAATTCGATGCCTTTAAGTGTACTGGAGGCTAACAAGTATAATCCTGCTACTGGCAATGAGTATATCTATTCACGATTTATGAATAGAACCAATCCGTACTGGGTACTTGCAGAACAATTCCATAATATAAGAAGAGACAGGATCTTTGGAAACGTTGGCGTTAAGTATAACTTCTTTACTTGGCTTTCAGTCCAGGGACGTTTTGGACAAGATTACTGGAGCCGGGATGAAGATGTAAATAATTTCCCAACCGGCCATGCATCAAGAGCGGCTGCACCAGCACCTTTTGTAAATGGTGTATTCACGCAGGAATCGCGTCGGTTTAGAGAAACCAACCTTGATTTCCTGGTTACAGCAACAAAAAAATTTGGAGACTTTGATGTTACGCTTACTGGCGGTGGAAACCAAATGCGTCGTCGCATGGACATTAATAATGTGCAGGTAACTGATTTTGTCATTCGTGGTCTTTATACAGTTCAGAATGGAAGAGCAAAGGATCCTGTCTATAGCCTTTTTGAACAAGGTGTCAATTCTTTGTATGGTTCTGGTGAAGTTTCATGGAAGCGCACTTTTTATCTGAACGGTACTTTAAGAAATGATTGGTTCTCTACGTTGTCACCTGAGAACAGGAGTATCTTATATCCGTCCGTTTCAGCTGCATATGTTTTTTCAGAGACTTTTACTGGATTATCATGGTTGGATTTTGGTAAAATAAGAGTTGGTTATGCAGAAGTGGGAAGCGATGGCGACGTGGCCCCATTTTCTGATCAATTATTTTATGCCGTAAATGCGAATTCCATTAATAACCCTTCAGGAACAGCTGTGCCGGTAGGTACAAGCGGAACCACAGTGCCAAATCCCGATCTAAAACCAAGCAGTATTTCAGAAACAGAAATTGGTTTGGATTTAAGAATGTTTAAGAACAGGGTAAACCTTGACATTGCGGTATATAAGAAAATTACGGAAGATCAGATCGTTAATGTGCAGATATCTGATGCATCGGGGTTTATAAACACCCGCATTAACAGTGGTAAAAGTGAAAATAACGGTTTTGAAGTATTATTGAACCTCGTTCCTGTTCAAACAAAAAATTTTAATTGGGAATTCACCGCAAATACTTCATATAACAAGACAAAGGTGTTGAGCATAATAACCAACACACCGGGAGAAAGAATCACCATAGGTACACATGTTTTTAATGGAGAAGTCAGGCATGTTGTTGGCGAAGAAATGGGACAGATAGCCGGTTTTGGTTATGCAAGAAATGCAAAAGGAGAAAGGATCTTTCAAAGTAATGGAGTACCACAAGCGACATCTGCGTTTGTCTTATTCGGCAGCGCATTGCCGAAATGGGTAGGCGGTTTCCTGAACGCGTTTAATTATAAAGGGTTGAACTTTTCCTTCCTCATAGACTATAAGTTGGGCAACAAGGTTCTTTCCGGTACAAATTTCAATGCTATCCGCCATGGATTACATATGAGAACTTTAGAAGGCCGAGTAGGAGGTGTAATCGGACAAGGCGTGAATTCAAGTGGCGCTCCAAACATCGTGGCAACACCAGTACAACAGTATTGGGAACATCTTCGCTCGCAGGGCATTGTTGAGTCTGTAATTTATGACGGTGGATATTGGAAGCTTCGCCAGATGAGTCTGGGATATGATTTTACCAGGTTCCTTCCAGGCAAATGGCCGATCAGAGGTTTGAAACTCGATGTCGTTGCCAGCAATGTATTGATCATTAAAAAATGGATCGACAATATTGATCCGGAAACGTTTGGTTATGCTTCTGACAACCAGGTTGGTCTTGAATCTCCAGGTCTTCCTTCCACAAGAGGAATAGGATTTAACCTGAATATTAAATTTTAATCCATCTGGTTTATCAATAAAATAAAATTTATGCAGATGAAAAAAATATTAAGCTATAGTTTACTGGTTGGGGTAATGGCATCTTCAATTTCATGTGATAAAGGATTGGAAGAATTAAACATTAACAGAACCAGCCCCAGTTCACTTGACCCGGCTCTCTTACTCAATAATGCTGTCATCAATACCTCCTTTCCTACCAGGTCATTGATTTTTGATGTAGGAATTGTTCAGCAAATGGTAACACCCAATGGCGGTGTATTAGCAGGAGCGAACTTCAACCTCGATAGCAGGGATGGAACTCTTGCGGCCATTTGGACGGTGTATTACCAAAATGTTGTCAAATATACCCGTGATGTACTTGCACGGACGAAAGGGAATGCTGCACGGTCGAATATGTATAACATGGCTCGCATCTGGGATGCCTATGTATTTATGATATTGACAGACGAATATGGGGATGTACCCTATACTGATGCCGGTGCAGGTTATACGGACCAGGTGCTTTTCCCAAAATATGATGCGCAACAAGTTATTTATCCAAAATTGATACAGGAGTTGACTGAAGCTGCGACTGCATTGAATGCATCAGGTCAAATAGAAACTTCTGATGTATTGTATGCGGGTAATATCACGAAATGGAAAAAGTTTGCGTACTCATTATTGCTCAGAGCCGGTATGAGATTGTCAAAAGTGGATGCTGCAAAAGCACAGTCAACTGTACAAGCAGCTTTCGCCGGTGGAGTGATAATCGATAATGCAGACAATGCATATATGCGACATGATGCAAACTATGCTCAACCTTATGGTGGCACGCTGAATAGCACGGAAGCTGCTAACTTTTATCTGACCAAGCCATTTGTTGACCAGTTGAAAAATACAAGTGACCCTCGGTTATCTGCAATCGCTATTCGTTATGTTGGCGCTACTTCTGGTAATGGACAAACGGTTGCGAATGGTAATACAGCTGCATCCGTGCAGGTGGGCATGCCAATCGGAAAGGATAATACATCTATTGTTGCCGCCGCTGCTGCTGATGGCCTGGCAAGTTTTTATGACTACAGCCAGGCAGATCGCAGAAGAATTGTAAAGACCAGTTCGCCGGTGTTTTTTGTAACAGCTTCTCAAACAAATTTATTGCTGGCAGAGGCAAGATTCAGAGGATGGATAACATCAGGCACTGCTGCGCAATATTTTTCTGATGGTATAAAGGCACATATGGATCAAATGGCAACGTACGACGCGGGCAGCGCAGTTGCTGCAGGGGCAAGAGATACTTATATAGCAGCAAATCCTTTGGTAGCAGGCACTGAATTGGCGCAAATAAATACCCAGTATTGGATCTCATCGTTTTTAAATGGACCAGAGGCGTTTGCAAATTTCAGAAGAAGCGGGTTCCCTGCTTTAACACCTAATCCTTATGGTCAGCCTAATAATCCGGATGTACCCAATGGTACATTCATAAGAAGATTAACCTATCCCACATCTGAACTATCAGTGAATACGGTTAATTTGAATGAAGCGATTACAAGACAGGGGCCGGATAAACTGAGTACCAGAATCTGGTGGGATAAATAAAAATTTTTTCATGAAGGCAGCAACATTAGTAGGTTTAACCCTTGTTTCTTACAAGGGTTTTTTTAACAAGACAGATAATCAGTAACCCGGAACTATTTTTTTAACCTTCATTCATACAGGATCATAGATTGAATAAGCAAAATAATTACTTTAGAGATTCGGTCAAATCAGGCACCGAACTATAAAGATTTAAATGAACATTTATTCTTATATAAATGAAAACGAATAAAAAATTAAGGAGCCAGGATTGGTTCGGTCGGAAAGATAAAGACGGGATCATTTATCGCAGTTGGATGAAGAACCAGGGAATGCCTCCTGATCACTTTGATGGGCGTCCTGTTATCGGCATTTGCAATACATTCAGCGAACTGACACCATGCAATGCACATTTTCGTGAACATGCCGAGAGTGTAAAGCGGGGTGTGCTCGAAGCGGGCGGATTTCCTGTAGAATTCCCGATTATGAGTTTGGGTGAAACATTATTGAAACCGACGGCCATGTTGTTTCGCAATTTGGCAAGCATGGATGCTGAAGAAAGTATTCGTGGCAATCCAATTGATGGTGTTGTGTTGTTGACGGGCTGTGATAAAACAACTCCATCCACGGTGATGGGTGCTGCGAGTGTTGGATTGCCGACAATTGTAGTTCCGGGGGGGCCAATGCTGAATGGAAGATATAAAGGAGAAACTATCGGAAGTGGTACCCATGTCTGGAAGTTTGATGAAGACATGAAAACAGGTAAGATGACACAGGAAGATTGTGAGTTTGCTGAAAGTTGTATGAGCCGCAGCATTGGTCATTGCATGACAATGGGCACTGCAAGCACGATGGCCTGTATGGTAGAATCATTGGGATTGACATTAGGTGGCGCTGCAGCGATCCCCGCTGCTGATTCAAGAAAAAAAGTAATG
>CBFGXP010000231.1:0-5900 GCA_965652775.1 uncultured bacterium | reverse complement strand
TTTTCTGAAATCTTTAATACCAAGTTGTTTCAATTCATCTATGGCTGCCTTCACTTCCGTAAAATCTTCTTCCCAAAGCGAAACTTCTACTGTTTCAAAAATGCTGCTGTATCTTTTTTCGCTTTCTTCAATTTTTTGACGTGACAAAACCTCGTGAGTTACCTCGATACTCGTTGCAAGCTGCCCGATAATTTTTCCATTTTCGTCAAACATAGGGTCGATGATAGCATTGAAATATCTTTCCTCAGTTTTTCCACCATTGGTAATACTGATGGGAACTTCATTTGCGGTAAACCGCTTCCCGGAGCGATAAACTTCCGAATGCAGGAGTTCGGCGCTAGCTCTCATATCTGGCCTCACATCGAAAAGCGGTTTGCCAATCGCATCCTCTTTCCGGAGATTCCAAATGTCAAGATTGTATTTATTAATATAATCAATAACCAAACCTTCACCTTTTAAAACAGCGACCGCAAATGGTAAGCCGTCGAAAAGATTATAAATGTTCTGCTCTGCAGTGTTTCTTCTTTTGGCTATTTTTATTTGTGCATCAATGCGTGCAATAAGTTCTTTTGCGGAAAATGGTTTTACCAGGTAATCATCTGCACCCGTTTGATACCCTTCTATCCTGGATTCTTCGCCGGCTCTTGCTGTCAACAGTATTATAGGTATATGATTGTTCCGATCATCTTCCTTAATAGTTTTTAATAACTGAATTCCATCTATTACAGGCATCATAATGTCGGAAAGAACCAGCGCCGGTTTTTCTGATCTTATTTTATGCAATGCTTCCATTCCATTAACAGCAGTTACGACCCTGAACTGTTTTTCGAGTAAAGATTCTAAATGCTGTCGCATATCCGCATTATCATCCACTACAAGAATGGTTGCCAAGCCACTGACGGCTCCTTTTTCTGAATGATCGGCGGCATTCGTGCTGGCGTTAATATTATCCAGCACCGATGTTGCTTCATCTATGTAGGCCTCCGATATAATGTCTTCCAGATCATTTGGCAATTCATGGGTTTGTTCGGGCGGAAGATGTTCTTTGCCAAATGGTATTTTAACAGTGAAAGTACTCCCTTTACCTTCTTTACTTACTACACTAATAGTTCCGCCGTGCAACAGGATAAGCTCCTTAATAAGGGATAAACCAATGCCGGTTCCTTCATAGGTTCTGCCTGTCACGTTTTGCACCCGGTGAAAACGTTCAAACATATGAGGTAGTTCCTTTTCCGGAATACCTGCGCCAGTGTCGGTTACTTCTAATACTGCGTTACTTTTTTCTGAAAAGAGCTTCAAAGAAATAGTTCCGCTAAGTGTGTATTTAAAAGCGTTGGATAAAAGATTAAAAACAATCTTTTCCCACATCTGCTTATCGATATATACAGGCTGAATAATGCTGTCAGCTTTCACCAAAAATTTCAGCCCTGCCTTCTCGATGACCGACCGAAAGTTGCCCGCCAGGTTTTTTGTAAGTGATGAAATATCTGTAAGAGAATAAACAGCTTTTTGTCTCCCGCTTTCAATACGGCTGAAATCAAGTAAACTATTTACAAGTTTTAGCAATCGCATCGCATTGCGGTGAGCAATATCCATGCGTTCTAAATTTTTAGATACTGTTGCAGGGTCATTTAAAGTTTCTTCTATGGTGCCGAGCATCAGCGTTAGCGGTGTTCTGAATTCATGGCTGATATTGGAAAAGAAAATAGTTTTTGTTTTATCAAGTTCTTCCAGTGCTTTTATCCGTTTTTGTTCTTCCTCGTATGCCATTACATTATTTATCCCTAAAGAGATCCTGTCAGCTATTAACTGTACAAAATTCTGGTAAGCCGTATCAAACTTGCGGTAAGGATTTAATCCTATTGTCAAAATAGCTAATGGAAATTTTTTATTTGGGGCCTTGATAGGCACATGAACGAAGCTATGTGGCATAACATCCCATGCTCCTTTTGGCAAATTCTTCCAGCGTCCGTCATTGATCGATTCTACAATCTTATTCCCTGCTACAGCTGCAGCAATATTCTTTGCCCTGGAGCCCGGGTTCTGCAAATCGATTCCCTTTTGGATTTCCAAATGTTCCTTTTCAATTCCTGCTGATGCAACAAGTGTTGCGCGGGTTCCGTTATCTTCTATCTTATAAATAATGCCAAATGGAAAATCTTTGTTATTTGTTTCAATGGATCTTGCGGCCTGTTCATATATTTCGCTTTCACTTTCTCTTTTCGCAAGAGTATCCAGTTCCTGTAAAGTTTTCAATGATCTTTCATTGATAACTCTCTCTGTTTCTTCAGTACATACGCAAAACAGACCTGCAGTACCACCAATGTCTCCCGGAATGGGATTATAAGAAAACTTAAAATAAGTCTCTTCATCATAGCCGTGTCGGTTCATGATCAGCATCAAAGCGTCATCATAGGTGCCTTCGTTTTTATTAAAGACAATATCTGCTCTTGTGCCAACCTCATTCCATATTTCCTTCCAAACAATATTGCCGGAAGCTCCCAGGGCGTCCGGATGCTTTTCACCCAGCACGAACCGATAGGCATCATTGTAAATATTGATATATTCTTTACCCCACCACACAAACATTGGTTGTGGCGAAGTAAGCATAATACGAACACAGGTCTTTAAACTATTTTGCCATTGCCGGGGATCACCAAGCGGAGTATTATTCCAGTTGAAATTGCGGATGCGTTCACCCATTTCTCCGCCTCCGGAAAGAAAATCAAGGGATACAGTCTTTTGCTCAGATAGTTCAGGGGTATTTAGCATTCGCAACAAGTATATAGGAAGTTACGAAAATACGACTCAATTCATAAACAAGACTACGGTAAAAATGTTCGTTTGTCAGTTATTCTTACGCCGAAAGCAGGGTGATAGTTTGCGGTTTCGGAAATCTACGGGAATGGCGGCATCTCCTTACTCGGCAACGATCAAAGAATCATAAATTCGATGGGCAATCAATCCGCCTGCCGTATCAAATTCTTACCAATTCATTTTTCACTGACAATTATTTGATAGAGAGCGTCAGCATTTTTCTTATTACACAACTCTGTACCAGGTTGCATAGTTGCGGCTGTGCCACAGGCCACTGAATATCGCAAAGCATCTTCAAAATTTTTACCCTGCGTTAAGCTTAGGACAAATCCAGCAACCATGCTATCACCTGCGCCAACCGTGCTCTTCTTTTCAACTTTTGGAGCGGAAACTCTTAACTGATCGTCCTTCGTATATAACATAGCGCCTTTTTCACCTAATGAAACAAGCAGCACTTCACAATATCCTTTTTCAATGATCTCTTTTGCCACCGCCGCAACTTCCTCTGTGCTTAATTCTTTTTTCCCTAGTAATGAACTTAGCTCATTTAGATTCGGCTTCATCATAAATACGCCTTCATTCGCCGCATGTCTCAATGCTGCTTTTGAAGTATCAACAACCAGCTTAAGATTTTTTTTCTTTGAAATGGATGCAAGCTTCGCAAAAATATCGTCAGGTACCCCTTCAGGTAAACTGCCGCTGGCTACCAGGAATTCTGCACCATTGATTTTATCAATCGCATCAAGGCATTGCTTCCATTCATGTTTCAATAATTTTGCTCCGGGAAATCCGAACCGAAACTGATTGTTTGAACTCTCTTCAAGCATGATCACATTTTCCCTAAGAGGATTTTGTACTTCAATGATAATGGCAGGAATTTTTTCTTTGGCCAATAATTCATTAAAAAATTCACCGGTATAACCACCAGCGGGATAGATCGCGGTTGCCTCCCCTCCTAACTTCCTAATTGCTCTTGCAACATTAATACCCCCGCCACCCGGTTCAAAACGTGGCTCAGAGCAACTCAACTTCTTTTCAGCCATCAATTGAGGAACCCTTGCGCTTTTATCTATGGAGGGATTAAATGTAATTGTAACGATCTGTGGCATATCTAAACCTTTTCATTTTTTCCGCTAACCTTTATTAATTTGTAGCAAATTAGAAACTTAAATGTCAACAACCATAAAGTGTCCGAATTGCAGTCATGAATTTGAACTGAACGAAAGCCTGCGCGAAGATGTGAAGAAGGAATTACGGGATGAAATGAAAGAATGGCAACGAAAGAAAGAAGACGCCTTTAATGCTCAACTGGCTGATGAAAGAAAAAGAATAAAACAGGAAACAGAGCAATCTATTCGTAAACAAATTTCCTCTGATTTTGAGATTCAATTGCGGCACCTTGAACAAAACAATAAGGACAACGAAGAAAAACTAAAACAAGCCCGGCAGCAACAGGTTGAATTTCTCAGGAAAGAACAGGAATTAAAAAATAAAGAAGCTGAGCTGGAACTGTCTGTTCAAAAGAAGTTGCAGGAAGAAAGAGAAAAACTCTCAAAAGAGATCAGGAAACTTGAAGAACAACGAATCACAGCAAAAGAAACTGAATTCCAGTTACGGCTAAAAGAAATGGAAAAGCAATTGGATGATCAAAAAAAATTGGCCGACGAAATGCGAAGGAAAGCTGAACAGGGAAGTATGCAATTGCAGGGTGAAGTGCAGGAATTAGCATTGGAAGAAATGCTGAGATCCACTTTTCCTTTTGATATAATATCAGAGGTCGGCAAAGGTGTTCGCGGCGCGGACTGCATTCAAACGGTAAGAAATAATTATGGGCAGGAATGCGGGCAGATCATTTATGAAAGTAAGCGAACCACAAGCTTCGCCAATGATTGGATAGAAAAATTGAAAGTTGATATGCGAAATCACGGCGCTGAAATAGCGGTGATCGTTACCAAGGCAATGCCAAAGGACATGGATTGTTTTGGAATAAGAGATGGAGTCTGGATCTGTAGTTTCGGCGAAGTGAAAGCATTAGCAGCCGTGTTAAGAGATGGAGTGATACGGGTATTTAATGCAGCAAAGAACCAGGAGAATAAAGGTGACAAAATGCATTTGTTGTACGACTATCTCACCAGTTCTGAATTTGCAGAGCAATGGAAAGCGATCAGGGAAGGTTTTATGTCAATGAAACTCTCTATACAAAAAGAAAGAGATACAATGGAGCGTTTATGGAAAGCAAGAGAAAAACAATTGGAAAAAGTTCTGTTGAATGCTGCACATGTTCGCGGTTCAATTGAGGGTATTGCAGGAATGAACTCAGTCGATTTGAATTTGCTGGAAGAAGCTGACGAAGATGACATGGCACACTAACTCAACACCCACGCCAGCACCAGGTGGTCAAATTGCCGGTAATGAATATTTAATTCAGAATTATTTTTTGAAAAAAAACTATCGATCATTTCGCTGCCTTCGTGTTGTTTTTTTAGTTGGATCTCTTTTCTGAAATCCACTCCTCCATTGCCATACCACTTGAACACAGACTCCTTTGCTGACCAGAGCAAAGTGGCAAAAGGAATGCGATCCTTATCTGGCTCAATAAGCTGAAACAACTCATGCTCTTTTGCGCTTAGGAATTTATACATGATCCTGGAAATTTTTTCGGTGGGAATCTCAATATCGATCCCTACTCTTTTGTCCTTGCTGACAATGGCGGCTGCATAATCACCGCAATGCGAAATGGAAAAATGGAATCGTTCATCAGGTAAAAATGGCTTGCGTGTATCCGCGATCTGTATCAGTTCATAAGGAAATGCCGGGAAAAGGTATTGCAACAAAAAACGACCGGCTAAATGCTGCAACCTTTTATGTGGATGGGTGACTGCCCTGTGCTGCGGTACATTTGACTTGAAGAATTCTTCTGTTTCTTCGATCTTCCAGATCCCCAGCCGTGTAGTTTCGTTGATTTGATGTTGAAAAAAAATTGGCACGGTCAGGATTTAAGAATTAAGATTGTCGATTTTAGATTTATCATTGCAAAAATTTTGAAACAGTTGCCCCGTAAAGATAAGAACGTTGAAGTGTGC
>CBFGXP010000230.1:0-5938 GCA_965652775.1 uncultured bacterium | reverse complement strand
GAAGCGTTCAGCTACAGTTTTCGACATTTGCTGAATAGCATTTGGTTCAGTCATGATAATTGATTGGAAAAGCTCGACGGGAATTCTCAACACCTGGCAATTTGTTTCGGCAATAAGATCTGCAATAGTTTTATCGCGGCTCATCAAAGCCATTTCGCCGAAAGTATCTCCTTCATTGAAGTGGCCGATCACTGTACGAGAGCCATTGTCTGAAATAACCGATGCCGACAATTTACCTTTTAATAAAACGCCGAGAAAATCAGCATCTTCCCCAAACCTTACCACTGCTTCATTGGGTTCGTACGATACTACTTTCGAACCTTTCAATATTTCGGCGAGTTTATCTTCGGAAAGGTGCTCAAAGAGGCTAACCTTTTTCTTTAAAAATTCAGAAATAGTATTGTCCATGGTTGAATGGTTTTTGAAAACTGTAATGAATAAGGTGTTTATCTCAACAGTGGTATTTACATGTTATTTTTGACTTAGTTTGAAAAAAGATTAAGTGATCAGTAGCATCCAGAGTATTGCCAGTAATGGTCCCAACAACCCAACCACAAGCCCACCGATCCTGAAATCAGATATCTTCAAAAACCCGGTACTATATGCAATAGCATTGGGAGGTGTCGAGACCGGAAGGAATAATGCAGTTGAGGAAGCAAGCCCAATGATAACCGCAATTTGCAATTCAAACCCGATAAGGATTGCTATCCCAAGTGGAATAAGTACGGTGCTGGTTGCTGTATGGCTCATTACATTCGAGAAAGCCATGGTCATATATGCTAATATGAACATGAGAATGATGTAATGAACCTTTATGTTGCGCATTTGTTGTGCATAGTGTTCCAATAACCCAGAATTCTGCAGGGCCATTCCAAGTGACAATCCTCCTGCTACCAGTAAAAGTGTGTCCCAGGGAAGTCCCTGTACATCTTTATTTTTCAAAATACCAGTAAGGGTTAAAAATACAAGGGGTACCGCTGAAACAGCGCCAACTTTTATTCCATGAATTGTAGTGGTCAACCATAATAAAACTGTTACAATGATGACAAGTAGAACGATCATCCGTTGAGTTTTCTCTTCTTTTGTTCTTTCGGTTTTATCATCTTCGAGGAAAGCGAGTGAGATCGGCGTGTTGTCTTTCATGAAAAGTTTGATCAGCACGATACAACTGATAGCGGTAAGTGCCAGGGCAATAGGCAATCCATAGATCATCCAGTCAAGAAAGGATATATTAATTCCAATATTTTCCAATGCACCCACGGCTATAAGATTTGGTGGACTTCCGATGACGGACCCCATACCACCGGTAGTTGCTGCGATAGGAACACCCAATAATAACGCTTTTGATATACCCGATTTATTTCCGAGTGCATTTAATAGAGGCATGATCGAAGCAACTACCATGGCCGTTGCAGCAGTATTTGACATCAGCATTGAGGCGATCATCGTAGTTGTCATTAAGCCGATGAGTAGCTTTCTTGGACTAGAGCCTGAAATTTTCAGTGTAAACCTGAATAATGCTTCATCTAACTTTGTCTTCGTCATAGCAGCAGCCAGGAAAAAGCCCCCGAGCATAAGCCATATCACACTGCTGGAAAAAGTGGTGACATATCTTTCAATATTTTCAGAGGCGGGATTGAGGTTTTTATTTCCAAGCATAAAAACCAGGTATGCTATTATTAAGATACTAACTGCAAATGGAGGAACCGCTTCCGTAAACCAGAGACCAATGGCAAAGAACAAAATGAAGAGCACATATACCTGTGTGGTTGTAAATGAAGGTTCTTTAAGTAAAAGGGTTAATATAAATGCAGCAATAAATGAAAGGAAAAAATAAAGAAGAGATTTTTTTTGCCCCCCCATGGTTTTTAAAATAGCAGACATAGCAGTGAATTAACTTAAATAAGGTTGTTCAAATAATAACACGTGAATTCAATAAACCTGGCCGGCTCACACTATTTCGGTTCTTGCTTATTCATTTTCAAAAGGGGCAATTATTGGATAAATTTCAAATTACTAAAGTAAAGTGGAGAATAAAAATCAATCCTGAAACTAACGCTTGTCCCAATTTGTTTTCTAACCACAGAGACACCGGGTTCACAGAGAAACACGGAGATCATCCCCGTGTAACTTAGTGTCACTGTGTTACAGCCTGCCCTGACGAAGGAAGGGTGATTTAATTTTATTTTAAACCAGGTACTACTCGGATTTTCCAGTCTTGTCAAGAGTTCTTATTTTGCAATAAGTAATTCTATATTTCATCAATAAAATGAAAAAAATGAAACTATTTCAATCTCTGATCTCAGCATCAATGGTAGTTGCTATTGCATTTACTGCGTGTACGGATAGTGATACTGTTAAAGAAGGGGAGGGAACTACAAGTACTGCTACAACAGTTGAGTCAAATAAAACGGATGATAACCAGCAAAAACTCGAAGCGAACAAAAAACTTGTTACAGATTTTTGCCAGGCTTTCTTTGGCGATAAAGATTCAACCGCCATTGACAAATATATTGGTGACAATATTAAACAGCATGGTCCTCTCTTACACGATGGCAAGGAAAATTTTAAAGCTGAATTTCGCCCTTATTACTCCACCCCCAGTATCGCTAACAATAAAACCAAGGTTGATATAAGGCATATAGCAGCAGATGGCGATAAAGTATGGCTGATGATAAGGGATGTAGCACCTAACGGTAAAGTATTTGCAAGGGTAGATATCTTCAAGGTTGAGAATGGAAAAATTACAGAGCATTGGGCCGTTTCAGAAGCTGTAGCTAAAGAATCAGATAATAAAAACACTATGTTTTGATCTTTCTCTGTATCGAAGGTTAATAAAGATCGATTTATATAATACAAAAAGCACTCTATTGAGTGCTTTTTGTATTCCTATGACGCTTGAGTCGCAGGCGCTGTATTTATACTAAAATTGATTACTTATTTTCTAATGTTTTAAGCAATGGCCGGGGAGGTTTTTGTTCAAGGCTATTCAGGTAGTTGATCTTGCCATTCTTTATACGCCAGTTATCAAAGTAAAGCATGGAATCTTTTACACCATCCTGGTATGACCATTTATTATAAGTTAAGATCTGCACCCAATCCTCATCGTAGTCATCGTTGTGAAGTGCGATAGCGGAAATGATCCTGTGCGAAGCGTCTGCATATTGCTTTCTTGCTTTGGCAAATTTTTCATATACATCACTTTTTTGTAACATCAGCCTGCGGGCATCGGGCATATCCATAGCTGCAGAATCAGCAAAAAAACCGGCAACGGCATTTGCATCATTCCCATCCCATGCACGATACATATCCAGGACTAATTTAGTATTGCCGGGATCGCCCATATTCCAATGTGACCGGTCAACAGGATAAGCAAATTCCGGTAAGGCTTTTGAAGTTTCATTGGTTGGAATTATTTCAGGTTCTTTTTTTTCGTCCTGGCAGGAAAAAAGAAAAACACTCAGTAATAAATAAAAGATCTTTTTCATAAAATTGGTTTTGTTGAATTTTTCAGGGAATATTCAGGTTGTAAAATAGGATAAATCCTCAAAAGAAAATAATATGATGGATCTTTTCTGTTTTCAGGTGATGAGAGGAGGCATAGGAAAAAGAACTTCTCCTGTCTACAACAGAAAACCATTGATCATAAATATTACCGGATGAATTAAATTTGGTTGTTAAAATTCTATAAACATATCTCTGCCGTACAGTAAAGGCATTTTAGAAAGCAAATTAAATTCTTGGTAAAATGAAAATAAAGAATGATCCATTTAGGATCGCCGAAATGGAAAAGGAAGAGGCCAGAAGAAAAAGGGAAATTGCCCGGAGGGAACTGGAGGCCTATAAAAAAGAATTTAACCTTGAGAAATACCGGATTGTTTTAGAAAGATTACAATTGAACTGGTTACAATGGAATATAACATGCATGTTACTTGGTTTTGGGATCTATAAATTTTATTATTCAAGAGTTATTAGTGGATCAGATCCTCTCGGGGTCATTAACGGCTGGCATATTGGCATTATCATGATCTCGGTGGGGTTTATATCGTTACTGGCAGCTACCCTTCAGCATAGAACGAATGTTATAAAATTGAAATTACAATTTGAAGCAATGCAGTATTCCATTTCATTGCGTGTCTCGTATTTCATCCTCGTCTTCTCTGTATTCATGTTGCTGGTAGTGATCTTCAAAGGATGATGCTTTTTAATAAGATTCTTTTAAATCATGCAGTCACGGGTGCACAAAGAATCACAGTGCGAAGTCTCCGTGTTTGCTATCCAGACATAGAATAGATTTTAAATCGTACATTAGCCATACCTCTACTCTGGCTGCATTCACTTAAATACCAAAACCATGGCAAGCGATAAGATCCTTTCAATAGTAACCATGTTCCTGGTCCCGCTACTTGCGGTGTTGATACCGATCCTGATCGGTCAATGGTATGGACAATACCGTAAAAAGAAAACCGAAGATGTGCCGCATGCGCCGGTAGGGGCAGTTGTCGGAGCAGCATTCGGCTTACTTGCTTTTATGCTTGCCATTACGTTCCAGATCACAGCTAATCGATTTGATGCAAGAAAACAATTACTGCTTGAAGAAGTAACGCATATAAGATCGACCTATCTGCGTGCAGGATTAATTCCGGAACCATTCAGGTACAATACAAAAAAGTTGCTTGTAGAATATGTCGAACTTCGTGCTGATCTTGCAAAGGATATTTCAAAATTAAATACTGCACTCACCCGCTCACAGGTTATTCTTGATACCTTATGGAGATATACAGAAGCACTGGCAGAACAGGATCGTAGTTCAGAAGTTTATGCAATGTATACTACTTCGGTAAATGATATCATTGATAATTACAACCAGCGGATAGCAGTGGGGCTTCAATACCGCATTCCTGGTGCCGTGCTATTCGTATTATTTATTATTTCTTTCTTTTCAATGCTTGTTCTCGGGTATCAATTCGGCATTTCAGGAAAGGGAAATTTCTGGTTGATCCTTTTACTGTCTGTCATCTTTGCTGTAGTGATGTTCTTGATTTTGGCGCTTGATCAACCAGAGAAGGGATTGGCTGGCGTTAGTCAGAAACCTATGTTCTCACTGCAGCAAGAACTACATTCAAAGCAATTAGATGTTCGATGATCCAATGTTGAAAGTATATAGTTATCGGCGGGGTCAGGCATCTCTCAACAGAGGGTTACGGTCAAATTACCGTATATGCCAAACTATAATTTACAATTGTGCAGCATTTAATTCATGAAAACGGTATTTAATTTCGGGAGATTTCTCCCGATCATTGAATTTATTGCCGGATAACGTGGTATAATTTTATCGATTCCAAAAAAAGCAAGATTAGATTTTAAGGTTTAACTTCGGCTTGTTCACTGCAATTCTTGAACTATTTTAGTCAGATCTGTTTACAACTGTCAATTTTTATGGCTATTATAAATTCTTATGAAATGCCCCATTGAACAAAAACCATAAACTATTTACTATGCGAAAAATTATTTTGTTCGTAATGCTCTTTTCAGCTTTACAACAAACGGCATCGGCACAAGACACGACGCAAAACCTGAAAAACACAATTCTTTTCAATGTAACTAACCCACTGATTTTTGGCAGCTCTTTCATTTTGGGGTATGAACGGGTATTAAATAACCGGCATTCGTTCTCGATAAATATTGGCACCACCAGTTTTCCTGGCTCGGACAGACGCGAGACAGATTCATTGAAGATTAACGACGTCGATGATAAGAGCGGGATGAATATTTCGGCAGATTTCCGGTTCTACCTGGCAAAAGAAAATAAATATGCAGCGCCAAGGGGTGTTTATATTGGACCCTATTATTCATATAATAATTTTAAGAGAGAACATGTCTGGGCACTGAAAAGCACCAGCGGGGGTGCTCCGCTTCAGGTGAATTCAGAACTTAC
>CBFGXP010000229.1:0-5962 GCA_965652775.1 uncultured bacterium | reverse complement strand
CAACTTCTATTTTTATCCTGGTCTAACTAAAGCTGTCATACTCAATCCATTTCTATGAAAAAAGCAATTACACTTGTTATTGTATTTTTCTGTTTTTTTAATTGCCGTTCGCAAAGCACGGCCCCATCTGTTATCAACACAAGTGGCGGATCCTTTCAATCCGGATATTATCAACTTGAATGGAGTATTGGTGAGTTGGCTTTGGTTGGAGAAATGACAAGCTCAAATAATTCTCTTGTTATTACAAATGGTTTTATCCAACCCTTCATCAATTATCCTGCAACAATAAATACGAATCATGTTTTTGGTAATGATGAGATCAAAATTTTTCCCAACCCTGCTTCGAGTTATGTGGAGATAAATTTTCTTAGTAAACAAAGAGGCAGAATTACACTTAGTTTTTATGATGGTTCAGGCAGAAAGATACTGGCTGTTGCAGATTCTTATTATGGCGTTGGTTTAATTAAAAGAATTCCTGTTAGTCATTTACCAAATGAAGTGTATATGCTTCATGTTGATCTGGATCCTTACCCGGGATATTCTTCAAAAAAAGGAGTTTATAAAATTGTAAAAATAAAGTAGCGACTAATTAAAGACCATGGGGTCAAAATCCAATTATATGAAAAAACTTTTACTTCTGTTATTTATCACATCGTCTTCCTTTGCTTTCAGCCAGGTTCCAAATCAGATCAATTACCAGGCGGTGGCCCGTAATTCAGTTGGTAATGTTTTACCAAACAAAAAAATCACAGCCCGCCTGAGTATCCGGGATGGAAGTGGTACGGGAACTGTTCTTTATAAAGAAACGAGAACAGTTACTACCAATAATTTTGGTTTGTTCACCATTGCGATCGGTAGTGCCGGCGCTGATAACAGTACAGGTACAATAAGTGGAATTGACTGGAGTACCGCTGCAAAATTCATCCAGGTAGAAGTAGACCCTGAAGGCGGATCTAATTTTGTTAATATGGGTGTTGCGCAGTTACTATCTGTGCCCTATGCATTACATGCAGGTACTGCATCCGTGGGTACATTAACCGGTAATGCCGGTGGCGATCTGAATGGTTCATATCCGAATCCTACTATTAACAACGGAGCAATTGCTACAAATAAACTTGCTGATAATTCTGTAACAACACCGAAGATTGTTGACGCTTCTGTTACAAGTGCAAAACTTGCTGCGGGTGTTATTCCAACTTCATTACCCCCAAATGGAACTGCCAGTGGTGATTTAACAGGTTCTTATCCGAATCCAACTATTAATAATGGAGTAATTACTACAAATAAACTTGCGGACAACGCCGTAACAACATCTAAAGTTCTTGATGGATCTATCACAATGGCCAAGCTTGGTCCCGATGTGATCTTTGGGTCAGGTGGAAGTCCAAGTGGACCTGCCGGTGGTGATCTGAGCGGATCTTATCCGAATCCAGGTATTAGTAATGGAGTGATCACGACAACAAAGCTTGCTGATAATTCTGTAACAACTTCAAAAATTGTTGATGCTTCAGTTACAAGTGCAAAACTTGCTGCTGGTGTTATTCCAACTTCCTTACCTCCAAATGGAGCGGCAGGTGGCGATTTAGCCGGCGCTTATCCGAATCCAACTTTAAATAAAATCCAGGGAATAAATGTTACCGCAACTGGTGCAACCAATGGGCAGGTATTGAAATTTAATGGTACGAGCTGGGTACCTGGAACTGATAATACCGGTAGTGGAGGTAGTAACCCAACCGGTCCTGCAGGTGGTGATCTTACAGGTTCTTATCCGAATCCAATTATCAATAATGGAGTGATCACGACAACTAAGCTTGCCGATAATTCTATAACAACTTCAAAAATAGTTGATGCTTCTATCACCAGTGCAAAGCTGGCAGCGGGAGTTATTCCAACTTCATTACCTCCAAATGGAACGGCAGGTGGTGACTTATCTGGTTCCTATCCGAATCCTTTAGTAAGCAAGATTCAAAACATTACAGTCAGTAATACTGTTCCTATAAATGGACAGGTATTAAAATTTAATGGAGCACAATGGGTGCCGGCTACTGATGACGTTAGCAGCGGTGGCGGAAGCAACCCAACAGGTCCTGCAGGTGGTGATCTTTCGGGATCATATCCGAATCCAAATCTTGCGTCCGGTTCGGTTACAACTCCTAAGATTGACAATGGTGCTGTAGTTACTCCTAAGCTTGCAGATGGTGCAGTAAACTCAAATAAACTTGCAGATAATTCGGTTACAACTGCAAAAGTTGTAGACGGTTCTATTACTTTGGCTAAGCTTGGACCGGATGTAATTCTTGGTTCCGGCGGCGCTCCGACCGGTCCGGCTGGGGGTGATCTCGCAGGTTCTTATCCTAATCCATCTATAAATAATGGAGTAATCACTACAACTAAACTTGCTGATAACTCTGTAGCAACTGCCAAAATTGTTGATGCTTCTGTTACAAGTGCAAAATTGGCTGCAGGTGTGATTCCAACTTCATTACCTCCAAATGGAACTGCTGGTGGTGATCTTACAGGTTCTTATCCTAATCCATCGGTAAACAAAATACTGGGAGTAAACGTAACAACGACTGGCGCTACAAATGGGCAGGTATTGAAATTTAACGGCACGAGCTGGGTGCCTGGAACTGATAATACTGGTAGTGGTGGTAGTAACCCAACTGGTCCGGCCGGTGGTGATTTAACTGGTTCTTATCCCAACCCGACAATTAACACCGGGGTGATCACTACAACTAAAATTGCTGATGGAGCTGTTACAAGTGCAAAACTTGCTGCAGGCGTTATTCCAACATCATTACCACCAAGCGGTACCGCTGGTGGCGATCTTACAGGTTCTTATCCGAACCCAACGATTACGACTGGTGCCGTGACATCAAGCAAACTTGCCGATAATTCTGTAACAACGGCAAAGATTGTTGATGCTTCTGTTACGGGTTCAAAATTAGCTGCAGGTGTTATTCCAACGTCATTGCCTCCAAGCGGAGGTGCAAGTGGTGACCTTAGTGGTTCATATCCTGCACCAACCGTAAACAAAATACTTGGTGTTACTGTAAGCAACACCGGTCTTGCATCAGGCATGGTTTTGAAATATAATGGAACGCAATGGGCCCCTGCTACTGATAATACAGGAGCCTTCTCATTACCCTATAGTGCATCTGCCTCTTCAGCATCAAATTTGTTTTCGCTCACCAATACAGGCGCCGGTGCAGCATTCGAAGGAGTCAATTCAAATAGTGGCTGGGGAGTTTACGGTAAATCAATCGGCGGCAGAGGTATTTTCGGTGAAAGTGCTACAGGTAACGCTGGTTTTTTTAGTGTAACAGATGTGAACAATATGGTGGACGCAGTGTATGTAAGTAATTTAGGACAAGGAAGTGGAATTTATGCTGAAAGTAGTGGTGCAGGGAATGCTATAACTGCGGCGGCGAATAATGCCTTTTCAACAGCCGTGCAAGGTTTTAATAACACGGGTGGTGTAGGTATTTATGGAGTTACACATGCGGGGTCGGGCGCAGCAATAAAAGGAGCAAGCACATTCAACGGGGGAACAGCTGTAGAAGGAGAATTAATGAATTCTCCGACAAGCGGTAATCTAGCAGTATTTAAAGTGGATGGAACAAACCTGGCGAGAATTAATCATAATGGTAGAGGATTCTTTAATGGAGGTACTCAAACCAGCGGCGCCGATATTGCAGAAGCATTCGATGTAACAGGTAATACCAATCAATATGAGGCGGGCGATGTACTTGTTATTTCAACAAATAAAGACAGGGCGGTTGAAAAATCTAATCAACCTTATTCTACCTTAGTAGCCGGAGTATATGCAACAAAACCTGGTGTTTTGCTAACCGAAGAAAATATTGATCATGATCTTACCGACAAAGTTCCAATGGGTGTTATTGGTGTTATTCCAACTAAAGTTTGCCTGCAGGGTGGTGCAATAAAAAGAGGTGATATGTTGGTTACCTCATCCATTGCGGGGGTTGCAATGAAAGCTGATCCTGATAAAGTAAAAGTGGGACAGGTGCTGGGCAAAGCGTTGGAAGATTATTCAAATGATGGAATCGGAAAAATTAAAGTGCTCGTGAGTATTAAATAACCAATCGATCCAACAATAGATTAAAATAATTTCGAAAACAAAATCGGATAAGTCAGCAATCATTATTTATTCCAAAAGCTCTTATCGCCGGGCAGGCTGAGATTTCGGGCAATTATTCATATTTTACTGAAAATTGAAAACCGTGAAATTTAAAAGCCACCTGACGGTATTCTTTCTTCTGTTTACAACACAATTATTCTCACAGCAACTTACACAAACCATAAAGGGAGTTGTAGTGGACAAGGATAGTCGCCGCCCGCTGGAAGCCGCCACTATTTCCATTGCAGATGACAGTGTTCAACAAACCGTGATCAGCAAAGCTGATGGCAGTTTCGCTTTACTACATGTTCCCGTAGGGCGCAGGCGGATACAATGCAGTTTTATCGGTTATGAAAACTATATCACTGATAATGTCATTCTGAATAGTGCCAGGGAACTTGAACTGGTGATAGAAATGGAACAACTTTATCGACAGGAAGAGGCGGTGGTACTGAAAGCCAAACGCAATCCCAAACTTCCTGTAAACAAATTATCCGTTGTCAGTACAAGATCATTTGGTGCGGAAGAAACCAACCGTTATGCTGCAAGTGTAAATGATCCAAGCCGGATGGCGATGAGCTTTCCCGGAGTGCAACCGGTAAGAGATGCACGGAGCGACATTATCATAAGGGGTAATTCAGCAGCAGGCATGTTGTGGCGCCTGGAAGGTATTGATATTCCCAACCCCAATCATTTTGCACGCAAAGGTTCCAGTGGCGGGGGCATCACGATCTTCAGCAGCAACATGCTCGATAATTCAGATTTCTCTTCAGGTGCTTTTGCTGCAGAATATGGTGATGCGTTATCGGGTGTATTTGATATGCGTTTCCGTAAAGGCAACAATCAGAAAAACCAGTATAGTTTCGGCGCCGGGTTGATCGGTATTGATTTTTCAGCGGAAGGACCCATAGAAAAGGGAAGAAGTTCTTTTCTTGTCAACTATCGTTATTCAACACTCGGCATTTTAAATTCACTGGGTTTTCATCTTACTGGTGAAAGAGAAAATAATACTTTCCAGGACCTTGCCTTTAACCTGAACTTTCCTTCGAAGAATAACAGGTCAGTCATTAATTTCTGGGGGATCGGCGGTTTGAGCAAAGAAGATTATGCCGAAGTGGAAGACCCTGCTGAATGGGATGAATATGATGACTATGCTATTTATGATTTTAGGACTAACATGAGTGCCATCGGTCTTGGGCATAGCCTGCAGATCGGTAAAAAAAGTCTACTAAAAACATCGCTGGCTTTCATGAACCAAAAAATCACATTTCTTGATGATACGCTGAACACGCAAAAGATTCCTTACACGGTCAATGATGAACTGTATAAAAACAACCGGCTTTCCCTCGCATCTTATTTTAATACACGTCTTCATTCATCAATGGTATGGAAGACAGGAATATTCATTACAAGAGCCAATTATGTTTTCGAGCAAAGCCTGTACGATTTTGATTCCCGGGTTTTGAAACCTGATATTATTAATGGTGATGGCAGCTCCTGGTTGGTTCAACCTTATACACAGTTTAACTGGAAGCTCAGCAAAAAATTTACGCTGAATGCCGGATTACATTTTCTATACCTGGCACTCAACAAAACCAATTCCGCAGAACCGCGGTTCAGTTTACAATACCGCCTGAATACAAACCATACGCTGAGCATTGCTGCAGGCAAACATGGAAGAATTTTACCGTTGGGCTCTTACTTCTACAAGGCTCCTGATGGTTCATTCCCGAATATGGATCTTGACATCATGAAGTCAAACCATTATGTGGCTGCATGGGATTGGTTAATGAATAAAAACTGGCGGCTGCACCTGGAAGG
>CBFGXP010000228.1:0-5987 GCA_965652775.1 uncultured bacterium | reverse complement strand
GGTTCTTTATAAAAGGAAATCCTTTTGTTAGCGGGAAACCAAAATAGATTGTATTTTCCCTGATAAATTACTGCTTGAGAAATTTTTCAAAACAACAGATCAGGTTCATCTCTTTAATTGCGGGGATTGCAATTGCCTTGTTTTTTTATTTTATAAACCCTTTTGGTGCTGGCCAAAGAGCTTCCATCGTTTTATCTATTGCTGCATTAATGATCACCTGGTGGGTAACTGAAGCGCTGCCAATGCCTGTTGTTGCCTTAATGCCGCTGATCTTATTTCCAGTTTTAGGTATCAATGATATAAAGAGTGTGGCACCGAATTATATGGACTCTGTTATTTTTCTTTTCATGGGAGGGTTTATGCTTGGGTTAGCTATTGAAAAATGGAGTTTACACAGGAGAATAGCACTAGGTATTGTAAAAATTACCGGTACAAGCGGAAACAGGATCATTCTCGGTTTCATCCTGGCAACAGGGTTTATTAGTATGTGGATCAGTAATACGGCAACCACAATGATGATGTTTCCTATTGCATTATCTGTTATTCATGTAATAAAAGAAGGCGGCGGTACCGGTAATCATCGCAATTTCAATCTTGCATTGATGTTGTCAATAGCGTACGCTTCAAACTTCGGTGGTATCTCCACAATTATCGGTACACCGCCGAATGTTGCTTTTGTCGGTTATTATGAAAAGACGTACAATACAAATATAGAGTTCATAGATTGGATGTTGCTTTGTACGCCCATCGCCTTGTTACTGATGATTACTTTATATTTTGTTTTGACAAGAATCCTTTTTCCAAATCATATACGCTCAAATGATCTGGCAAAGAATTTCATTTATGAGGAATACAATAGTCTTGGCCCTATTTCAGTTGCTGAAAAGAGAGTATTAGTGATTTTTTCTTCCACCGCAATGCT
The DNA here is from genome assembly GCA_965652775.1 of uncultured bacterium. Taxonomy (GTDB): domain Bacteria; phylum Bacteroidota; class Bacteroidia; order Chitinophagales; family Chitinophagaceae; genus VBAS01. The sequence goes on along the minus strand of CBFGXP010000228.1, from coordinate 5,065 downwards.
TTGGATATTTAAAGACCTTATTAATAGTGTGCAGAGCGCAATAAAGCTGGATGATACCATCATTGCACTTATTGGTGCGGTGGCTTTATTTATTTTTCCTTCCGGCATAATAAAACATCCGGATAATCTGAATGAAACAGATGAGCATGGATTCAGCGGCAGCTTGTTAGAATGGAGTGACACGAAAAAAATGGCATGGGGAATTCTGTTGTTATTTGGGGGTGGGTTGGCATTAGCAGGTGCATTGGAGAGAGAAGGATTAATTAAAAATTTAGGAGATTGGCTATCTCAATATGCCGGGGGAGGATTTACACTTTTATTAATGGTAACGATCATTTCACTTTTCATCAGTGAGGTTATGAGCAATATTGCCCAGGTCATAGTTTTTTCACCCGTGGTTTGCAGTCTTGCCGATGCTGTTGGAATGAATCCCCTGGTACTTGGTTTGGCAATGACACTGGCTGCAAGCTGCGCCAGCATGATGCCAATGGGTACGCCACCGAATGCAATTGCATTTGCAAGCGGCCATATAAAAATAAAAGAAATGATGAAGGCGGGATTTGTAATAAATACTGTAGCAATAATTCTCATAAGTTTATTCTGCTGGTTTTTATTGCCGTTGTTGATCAGCGTATAGATTTGGTTCGTTAACTTCTTTTGTTGCAGCATCTGTATTATTTGTAAATAATTGGACACGATCAAAGATCAACTATCCTAAATGTTAACGTTGGCTCTTTTTACTGACAATAATTACGATATATACAATTATAAGTAGACTAATTGCTGTAAGAATTATTCCGATGAATACAGGAGTTATTTTCAATAGTATATTTTAAAGTTTGAATAAATGTAACCAGGGATATAGGGATTTTTGCGTTTACGTTAAAGGTCTGTCACAAGCTGTTCAATACTGTTACATAATCTTTGAAATAGTTTACATCATTCATATATGTGATAAAAAAAACCACCCCAACTTTGCCGGGGTGGTTATAGTTCAAGGGAAAGGACTAGCGTTTAATCAAATATTCGGGGCTTTAATTTACATAGGTCAATTTTTTGCTTTATCAATAGCTACATCGTCATTATTCTGCTTGTTATTGACTATTTTGAAGTAAGTCGCTAACAATAGGACAAAGGTCAGGATCTCACAGTGTTTAGTGTTACAGGCTTCTCTAAATAAGTTATATAATTCACACATTTCAAATGGAGCTGCCTGCTTCCATTCTTTACATAACCTGTGAATCATACAACTATTCTTTTCAATTGTATAACACTTATTTGTAAAATGACGGCCATCTTTGTTACTCAACCAGATGTTAGCTGACACAGCATTACTTCGCATTTCCTTAGTGATGTAATCCGTTAACAGAACAACCGACAATAATTTAAGAAAGGACATCAGGCCGTCAGTGAGTCTTTCCAACCTGTTATTTGAAACCAATTACTGATGATTTTATGTGAATTAAGAACGTAAAAAAACCAAGATGTGTGAATGATAAGTTTTTTCAGTATTTGTGTAAACATTTAGCATCATAATTGCAGTCATCTTTTTAATCAATTCAGACGTTCACAAGTCGTTGATATTGTGCTGAATTGATTATCGAATACAAAAACTGATCATATACTAAATAAAAAAATGATTTAAAATGAAAACGATAAAAATTCTATTTGGCTGTTTTTTAATGTCGGCCATTTTTTTAGCAGGATGTAAAACAATGAACAAGTCACAAAAAGGCGCAGTAATTGGAACAGCAGGTGGCGCAGCCGTAGGCGCAGTAATTGGTAAAGCAGCCGGTAATACTGCGCTGGGTGCTATTATCGGAGCTGCTGCAGGTGGAGTTACCGGTGCTGTTATTGGAAGGAAGATGGATAAACAGGCAGAAGAAATAAAAAAGGAAATTCCGGACGCGGAAGTGGTTAGAGTTGGAGAAGGTATTGTAATAGAGTTTAACAGCAAGATCTTATTTGGTTTCGATCAATCAGGTCTTACAGCAGAGGCGAGAGCGAACTTAGATAAATTGGTTACAATTCTGCAAAAATATCCAGATACAAACATTGAGGTGCAGGGCCACACAGACAGTAAAGGAAGCACTAGTTATAACCAGAAATTGTCAGAACAAAGAGCTTCAACTGTTTCTTATTATCTATCCGGAAAAGGGATTGCTGTTTCACGACTTACCATCATTGGGTTTGGTGAAACGCTGCCTAAGTATACAAACGACAGTGTTGATGGCCAGGCACAAAACCGCCGGGTGGAGTTTCTTATTTCTGCAAATGAAAAGATGAAGGCAGAAGCGGCTAAAGAAGCAGAAAAAAATTAAAAACCGGCAAAAAAGTGCACAAGCTTTCGTGGAATATGAAAGTCTTAATTTTTTATCCTAATAAAACAAACGAATAACATGAAAAAGAGAATAGGTTTAATTGGCGCCATAGTTTTAGGTACAATATTTTCCCAGGCGCAGGAAAAAACTTCTACTACAGGTGGTACTAGTTTTGGAATTCGTGGTGGAGTAAACTTTCAGAACATTAATGGCAGAGATGAAAATGATGATAAATTAGAGAATGATATATTAACCGGTTTTCATATCGGCCTCAATGCAGAAATTCCAATCGGGGTAGATTTTTATTTTCAACCAGGCCTACTTTATTCACTCAAAGGCGCAAAAAGCCAGGAGACTTTACTTGGTCAATCTTTTAATACAACTTTAAAAATTTCATACCTGGAATTACCGCTAAATTTTCTTTATAAACCAGTGTTGGGAAATGGACACCTGATACTGGGCTTTGGTCCGTATGTTGCGTTTGGCGTTGGTGGTGAGGCAACCTATGAAGCAGGTGGATCAAGCTCAAGCGAGAAAATAAAATTTCAAAAAACAGTGAAGAGTTCCGATCCAAATGATGTGTTTTATCTCAGGCCAATGGATGCCGGAGCGAATATGCTCGCAGGTTATGAGTTCAGCAATAAGCTTTCTTTTCAATTAAATGCGCAATTAGGTCTTACAAAGATCAACCCGGAATATGAGGGAGTATCAAATGATCAGACATCTGCCAAGAATACAGGTTTCGGCATTTCTTTAGGTTATAGGTTTTAAAATAATAATATGAAAAAACTTCTTTTATTCTTTACTGGCTTCATTCTTAGTTTAACTATAATGGCCCAGGCAAACAAAAATGACAATGCAAAAGGCAAGGATAAATCAAAAGAAACTAAATCTGCAAAGCAGGGTAGTATAGAGCAAAAAGAAAAAGTCTCGAAAAACAAGAAACAGCACGATGATCATAATAGGAAAATTTGGGATGGCACTTCAGATAAAGGAAGTAAAGGCCCTGTTCCTTCTAAAAATCAACCAGCCAAAGTGAGTGCTGCATTTCAAAGAGATTATCCCAATGCCGGCAACGTTTACTGGTATAAATATCGGGGAGACTGGACAGCAAGTTTTGGAAACGGTTCATTTATGTCAACCGCGGTATATCATGCCAATGGTGAAAGAAGAGATACCAGGACCGTGATAACAAGAAATGAAGTGCCACGAAATGTTATAGATGAGATTTTCAAACGCCGCCCCGAGGCAAAGCTGGATGATGTTATAAAAATTGAGGTGCCAAATAATGCTTCGGATATTTTCCGTGTTAAAGATATTATTGGGGGAAAACCAAATTATTTCTATTATAATAGTGACGGACAACTCGTAAAGTATAATTATTGAAGTGTTTGATCATAAAAATACAGCCGCTTGCCTGACCCGGCCGCTCTCCCGTTCACTCAACAATTTAAATAGTTAACGAACCCACCAAAAACTGGTATGAATAATTTTAGGTAAATTCAAAGTTGTTTGATCGACGGGATAATCTCATAACTCCTTAATAAGGATGGAATTTTAAATATCTATTAAACAGATCTTTTGAAATTATACATAAAAAATATGGTTTGCATTCGCTGCAAAATGGTAGTGAAAGCAGAACTCGAGAAATTGGGGTTGCATTACATTACGGTAGAGTTAGGAGAGGCGGAAATTGTGGAAGACATTTCGGAGGTGCAGCATGATCAGTTCAAGGACGCTTTGCTGAAATCGGGTCTTGAATTATTGGATGACAAAAAAAGTGTACTAATCCAGAAGATTAAAAATGTTATTGTTGAACTAATACATTATTCCGAAGAGCCCTTGGCAATAAATTTTTCTGATCATTTAAGCCAAAAGTTAAACCATAACTATACATACCTGGCCAATCTTTTTTCAGAGGTCCAGGGCACTACAATTGAAAAATTCATCATTGCACATAAAATTGAACGGGTAAAAGAATTACTTGTTTACAACGAACTTAACCTCACTGAAATTGCCTACCTGATGCATTACAGCAGTGTGGCACATCTTTCCGCCCAGTTTAAAAAAGTAACAGGACTCACTCCTTCCCATTTCAAACAGCTCCGTGAGAAAAGACTCAACATGCTTGAAAACCTGTGAAACATGTAACATTTAAATGTAGTGTTGTAATAATCGTAACTATAAAGGATCCCATCTTTATACAAATTTATACTGGCACAAGAACAATCGCCTCTTTTGAGTAAAAGAAGTATCAATAATTAAAACAAGAATAGAATGGCAAACATTTTCGAATTAAAAGGAAACTGGCTTGAGCGCAAAACGAAGCTTAAAGAAAAGTTTGCAATATTATCAGACGATGATCTGCTGTTTGAGCAAGGGAAAAAAGAAGAAATGTTAGAAAAGATCCAGGTCAAATTAGGCAAGACAAAAGAAGAACTTTATATAATAATTAATTCATTGTGATCCTTCGAAATGTATGAATTATATAAGATAAAAGCAAGAAAGTATAAGGGGCACGGCGTATCGTGCTGATATCTTTGATTTTGGTTTTTCGATGATGTTTAAGATTTCCGGGGCTGGATTTTTATCCCGGCCCTTTTTTTTATTAGTAGTAGATCTTTCCTTTCAGCCCCTGTGTTTTACAGGTGTTAATTGTTAGAAAATCTCGGGGAGATAATCGAAATAATTTAAAGTATGAATGATGTAACTTTTTAGCAGAGTCATATAACAATTAGTAATTA
>CBFGXP010000227.1:0-6014 GCA_965652775.1 uncultured bacterium | reverse complement strand
TCAATGCTTTTACTATAAACTCATCATGTGTAGCATCCACCGTTGTTACGATCACATAATCCGGTTTTGTATCCCGGATCATTTTTTCAAAATCAGTGAACGTGGGACAATTGACTTTCATTGCTTCCTTTACAAATGCCAGCCGCCCCGGATTGTTATCGCATAAGCCAACGAACTCTGTTACTTCCCCAAAACTTTTCATGAGGCTGATGCCCCACAGGCTGGAACCGCGGTGCCCGGTTCCAACAAGGACCAGCTTAATTTTTGCCCCTGTTGTATTTGCAAAAGATGAAAATGGATGCAGCATTAATGATGCTCCTGTCGCGACAGTGTATCCCAAAAATTTTCGGCGTTCCATATAGCAAGTTTTTATTTTGTTAACGCAACTTTAATATTACTATTTAGCTTACGTTGCGACACTCCATTTATCTTTCTTTTCAGTGCTCAGCAATTGCGTCGCAGTTTACTCAGGGCGAAGCGAAGAGTTGCACTCTTATACCCTTCTTCGCTATACAATCACGTCCTACACTCCCTTTGTCACCCTGAGCCATCCTGAGCTTGTCGAAGGACGAAGGGCTATTTATCAAACCGGATCCAATCTATATCAGCATAGCCTGCATCATTCGTGACATTCGTCCTCGTACAAAACAAACCGATCTTCGCTCCTACCCAGCGGCCTGGCTTTGCAGTAAATGTTCCGTTTATGTTGCCAGTAATTTTTTCCGAGCCATAGCTGAATTCACAAACACCACCTTTTGAAACTTTTAATGTCAAATAAAACTCATCGACGTTAAATAGTGAAGCAGATATCTCCTTCTCAGTTTTATTTTTGTCTGCACCAATACTTTCACTTTGAGCAATATAAATGCCGTCTTTTCTTTTGACAATTGAAAGAGTGGCATAATCCGTTCCCAAAACAATCAATCCAAATCTTTCATTTTCAAATTTTGGTTTGAATGAAACTTTCAAACTCACTGAAAATTCTTCTGCAGGAAATTTCTGTCCAAGAATATTCGGGAGATTCCAAAGATTGATATTTGAATCAGGCTGATAAACAGAAAACATTCTCAAAGAACCACTCGGCGTTGGAAAAGCCCATCCTTCTTTTGGATTTGCCTGCCATTGCCATTGCAGACCAAATTTAGTTTCATTAAACTCATCACTGTCCTGAACTGTAGACCGCGGATACTGCTTTCCAACATTGGGTTTCTTATAGGCAAGAACCGGTTCGCCTTTTCCATCACCGTCTTTGTCATTACCGATCACCGGCCAGTCATTCACCCATTTCACTGGTTGCAGATGAACAATTCTTCCATAAGCATCTTTATCCTGGAAATGCAGAAACCAGTCTTCATTTGTTTGTGTGGAAACCCATGCTCCCTGGTGCGGCCCGTTGATCGGAGTCGTTCCCTGGTCCATCACTACTTTTCTTTCATAAGGTCCGTAAATGTTTTTTGAACGAAGAACAGTTTGCCAGCCCGTACTTACACCTCCTGCAGGAGCAAAAATGTAATACCATCCATTTCTCTTATAAAATTTCGGACCCTCAATGGTCGGATCTTTCTCATGTCCATCATAGACCATCACACCTTCACCAATGATCTTCGTTCCATCTTTATTCATCTCTTTGACAACTACAATTGATTTAATTCCTGCCCGACTGCCTGCATATGCATGGACGAGATAAGCTTTGCCATCTGTATCCCATAATGGACATGGATCGATCAGTCCTTTACCGGCTTCTATTAGCAATGGTTCACTCCATGGTCCCATTATATTTTTTGCTTTCACTAAATAAATTCCAAAATCAGGATCGGGATAATAGATATAAAACTCATTATTATGATGGCGGATCGAAGGTGCCCAAACACCAGCACCGTGTTGAACTTTCTCATAAACTTCAAAAGGGGGCTGCTTTTTCAACGCATGACCAATTATTTTCCAATTCACGAGATCTTTCGAGTGAAGAATTGGCAACCCTGGAATATTTGTAAAGCTTGATGACACCATATAATAATTGTCTCCCACCCTGATTGCATCAGGATCGCTATAATCAGCATGGATGATAGGATTTTTATAGGTGCCGTCACCATTATCCGCTGCCCATGATTTTGAAATATGTTGCTGCCCACCAAGCCTCAGAGAAAACAAAAACAATATGATCAAGGGCGACTTCATAACTCAATAACATGTTTCTCTTTATTGCTTTTAATTGCCGTCTCGATAATTTTTATCACATTCATTGCTTCTTCCCCTTTAACAGGTACAGGTGCATTATTCCGGATTGCGTTGTACACAGCCTGGTAATAATCTCCATAGTTACCTTTCAAAGAAGTAATAAACTCCTTTATGACCTTTCCATCTTTTTCAGTATGCAACAATCCTTTTTGATTTTCCGGTTCAACACCCCAGTTCTCACCTCCTGGTTTTTTATTTGCCTGCAGATCTGTTTCCTGCACATCTGTTTTGTGTTTGATAAATGATCCCAATGTGCCATGGAGCTGGTAACCCGGCAATGCTTCCCGTACATAATAACTTGACTTTAAGATTACCCGGTGATCAGGATAAAAAAGTTTTACATCGAAGTAATCATCCACTTTAGAACCCGGACGATTAATGGTAATATCGGCAAATAATGCTACCGGCATGCCAAATAATTGCAGTGCCTGGTCAATTAAATGAGAACCGAGATCATACAATGCCCCAACACCTGGTGTTGGCGTTTCTTTATGTATTTTATAACTTAGCTCTGGTACATACCTGTCATAATGAATTTCCGCTTCGATTATTTTACCAAGTAAGCCTTCATTCAAAATTTTTTTTATAGTTCTGTAATCGCTATCATATCGCCTGTTATGATACACTGAAAGTTTTACATTTTTCTCTTTTGCCGCAGCAATAAGTTCTTCTGCCTGTAATACCGTTGCCGTAAAAGGTTTTTCAACAATTAAATGTTTACCAGCCTGGATAACCTGCATTGCATAATCGTAATGAGTAACACTTGGAGTGTTTACAATAACTAATTCAATGTTCTTATCAGCCAGCAGCTCTTCCAGTGATCGAAACGTTTTGACACCCGGATATTTTTCCTGTGCCAGGTTTTTTGTTCTTTCCCATACGCCGTAAAAATTAAAGCCAGGTGTGGTTGTAATGAAGGGAGCATGAAAAACCCACCCGCTCATTCCAAAAGAACATAATGCTGTATTGATGTTGCTCATAACTCTTCCTATTTAAATGTTACCGGTCACCCGTTTCCGGTAACCGGTAACTTTTTACAAATTCATCAACCAGTTTTTCAACCGATCCATCCAATTATCTGTTGTTGTTGTATTATTTAATCCAAATCCATGTCCGCCTTTTGGGTACAAATGCATTTCCACCGGTACTTTGTTTTTTATACAAGCCTGGTAAAACCGGATACTGTTTTCAACCGGAACTCCTTTATCATCCCCTGCATGCACAAGAAATGTTGGAGGGGTGTTCGATGTGACCTGCAGCTCATTTGAAAAAAATACTATTTTATCGGCAGGTGGACTAGCGCCGATCAATTTATTCCTCGAACCAATATGACCAAAACTTGTATCAAAACTTACAACAGGATAAACAAGTATTGCAAAATCCGGACGTACGGAAATAGTATCGTAATTCTTGGGATCAGCTTTAAAAGTAAAATGTGTGGCTGCTGTGGAGGCCAGGTGCCCTCCTGCCGAAAATCCCATGATACCGATCTTATTTTTATCAACGCCCCATTCTGCTGCATTTGATCTTACTAATCTTACAGCCTGTTGTGCATCTTGCAGCGGAGCAATACTTTTATCAACCATCGTGGTGTCATCAGGCAAACGATACCTTAAAATAAATGCTGTAATACCCCATTTATTAAATTCTTCTGCCGCCCTGGTTCCTTCTTTATTCCACGCAAGAATTGAGTAGCCACCACCCGGGCAAATGATAACCGACATTCCATTTTGTTTTGCCGGTTTATACATGGTTATAGAAGGAACACTTACTTTGGCAACACGCATCACTTTGTCATCTCCAATCGTTGTGTATTCATTGTTGGGTGCGTTGGTTGAATTGGGAACTCTCCCTTTATACAGTTCCATTTCAGCTATTGATTGCGCATTACCATCTATAATAGACAGAAAAGATATTAAACACACCAGTTGTTTCATTCATTTAAAGGATTCCATCCGTTTAAAACATTTACAATAGTATATTTTTTTATTTCTTCATCGGTCAGTTGTCTCGCCCATTCTATTCTTTTTGACGGATTGGATGAAGGTCCGTAATTCTTGTACTCCGAATATCGTGTGGTCCTATAATTATCAGTATTGTTCCAGTTGCTCCAGCCTTCGGGCTTTATATGTTCCCCGATAAAGGAACGCATAAATACTACATGAGCATAAGGCCGCCATGGTCGTCCCAGTGATACATTATGTAAAGTTGTATCGCCTGTTAATATGCATTCATTAAATATATAACCGAACAATCTTTCTTTTGGGGTGGATGCAGCTGTAATATGTGAATTCTTCTTGCTATGAATATGGCATTTTTCAAACCAAACTGTTGACGACCCGAAAATAAAATCAGTTGTGCCTTCGATATAGCAGTTTTCGTAATACTGCCGGCTCTTGTCACTGTTTGTAAATAAAACGTCCTGGTTTCCAAGAAACCGGCAATTCAAAAATGACGCTTTATCACCATCACACTCTACTGCTACGGCCTGACCAGCTGTAAACCCGGCGTCATTCTGAAATGTTATATTCTTTGCTGTAAAATTATCTGCCAGTATCTTAAAACTCCATGATGTCCTTGTATTGATACTATCACCATTTGGGGAAATTTTCCCTGCATGATCATTATATGTAAGAATGGTTTTGAATTTGTCTTCACCAATCAGTGTTACAAAATTCTTTGTTGAGTCAAGCAGAAGTTTTTCTTTATAAACACCGTTTCTTATGTAAACCAGAAAACCATTCTTATTATTTGATGGTATTGCATTTATTGCTGCCTGTACTGTTGTATAATTACCGCTTCCATCCGGTGCAACTGTCACAACTTTTGAAGTCAATGTTGAATAAACGAAAACCCTTTTCAAAAAATCATCTATCGTTTGGAGCGTTGGAGTAAACCATGGCTCAAACAAAACAAAAGAATGTGGTGCATCAAAGGGTTTTATTTCACTGTAAATATTATACTCATCAAGAATTTTGAGATAATCATCCCTGCCTGCATGCATCCTTTCTACATTACTGTTGATAAATAAAGTTGGTGGGGTGTGTGGTCCTACATGGGTAAGCGGTGAACCCAGTTTCCATAATTCAGGATTTTCTGTTTTAGAATAACCAAACCAATTGGTTGCTGCAGAGGTTCTTTTACTATCATCTCCTTCCGCTGATTCTTTATGGATAAAAGCAAGTAATCCATCCATATCGATCACGGCATTTACTTTACTTGAAATATCTTTATCACAACCAACCCCTTCAAAAGAGCTCATGCCATTTGTTGCTCCCATCATTGCCGCCAGTTCACCTCCTGCCGAGTGACCCGCCACGACAATTTTGTTTTCATCAATATTATATTTAGCCGCATTCTTTCTTACCCAACGTATTGCAGATTTCACATCATATACTGCGGCTGGATATAAGGCTTCCGTTGAAAGCCTGTATTCCGGCGTAAAGCATACGTAACCCAAATCAGCGAGTCGCTCTGCTAAGGGGTAATGCAATGTTCTGGTTCCTGTTCTCCATCCGCCACCATGAACAATTATTATGGCGGTTCGTGTTCTTATAGCATTTTGTTTTGGATAAAATGCATCGAGCAAGAGCGGGCGATTACCCATGCTGCAATAGACAATATTTTTTTCTTTAATGACAGAAGCAGGATGCTTCTCTATTACCACTTTGGCTTCCGGATTTGATTTGATCGTACCGGTATATGCACTATGGATAGAATAGGAAGTATCAGGTTTCCCCGTAATGCCTTTAGTCGATTGCGATATTCCCTCAAAG
>CBFGXP010000226.1:0-6041 GCA_965652775.1 uncultured bacterium | reverse complement strand
GGTGATTTACAGACGCAAATATTGAAGAAAAATTGCTTTAATAAAAACTAAAGACGGGAAAATAGAGATTATAACATCATTTTAAACCAGAACTGATATTAAATAATAAAGGTGAAGGAACGTTCTCCCCTTCACCTTTTTACAGCGGAACATATCACCCGCCTGTTTTCGCGGCTCACTTGCCGCTTATTTTGTACGCTCAAGGTAATTCATTAAAATTTACTTCCCATTAAATATACTGGAAAATTGTCCACATAATCCGCACTAATTAAAGATGCATTTTTTCCTTCTTTGCCAATAACTCGTCAACAGTTTCTTTATACATTTCATCCGGCACACAACAATCAACCGGGCAAACCGAAGCACATTGCGGCTCTTCATGGAAACCCTGGCATTCCGTACACTTATTAGGAACGATATAATAGATATCAGTAGCAATAGGCGGATTCTTCTGATCAGCATCTATTACAGTGCCGTCCATTAATGTAAAAGTGCCTTTTACTGTAGTACCATCGGCCATGGCCCATTCCACTCCACCTTCATATATTGCATTATTGGGACATTCTGGTTCACAGGCGCCACAGTTAATACATTCTTCTGTAATCTTAATAGCCATAATATTTTAATTAACGGGTTGAGAATTACTTTTGTCCGACAAATATATACCGCTGAAATGAATTTACAAATGAGAATCGGTCTGGCAGCACAACTTGGTGAATATATTTCAGCCAATGGGGCTGAGTGGCAGGAGGTGAAACAAAAAGCGAGTTTGATGAATCCCTGGTTTACTCAGGAATTTATTGATATGGCAGCAGAAAATATCGCAATTCATTTTTTGGATAAGGAGAAGCTTGTCAATTGGACATCTTCGTATAATATGCAACCATCGATACCAAAAAAGATAGGTATTGTAATGGCTGGTAATATTCCGTTAGTGGGTTTTCATGATCTCCTTTGTGTTTTTATTTCCGGACATAAAGCACTCATTAAGGCTTCGGCAAAAGATGAGGTGCTGATAAAACACCTTGTGCAAAAACTTAATGAATGGAATAGCGAAATAAATGAGCTGGTGGCCTTTCAGGAAATGCTGAAGAATTGTGATGCATACATTGCCACAGGCAGCAATAACTCGGCAAGATACTTTGAATATTATTTCAGCAAATACGCTCATATCATTAGAAGGAACCGGACATCAGTAGCTGTTTTAGATGGTAATGAAACGGGGGAAGATCTTGAAAGATTAGCTGATGATGTGCATCTTTATTTTGGAATGGGTTGCCGGAATGTTACCAAGATTTTTGTGCCAAATGATTATGATTTCATTCCGATGCTAACCGCCTTCAAAAAATACAATTACTTCAAGGATCATCATAAATACAAAAACAATTACGATTATCATCTTGCACTGCATATTCTCAATGGCAAATTTTACATGACCAACGAATCAATCATTTTAGTGGAAAATCCTTCCCTTTTCTCTCCTATCAGCCAGCTGAACTATGAATTTTATGCACATAAAAATTTAGTGGGGGAAAAAATCAGATCGTTAAATGACCTGCAATGTGCCGTTGGTCATGACTATATTCCATTTGGGGAGTCACAATTACCATCCTTAAGTGATTACGCAGATGGAATTGATACGATGAAATTCCTTACTGAATTGTGAATTTTCCCATTAGCACCAATCAATAATTGTTATTAATTTTAACCTGCGAAGTACGAAGGTCTTGGTAAATGTATTGTTAAACTGAATGAAAGGTCATTTTTTCAGGAAACTACTTCGTTATTTTGTAAGGCATGCAATTTGAACAGTAAAAGAAATTAAATCATTAACACCATGAAATTAAAACAAGCGATTCTTATTGTGGCGATCAGCAGCGGTTCTGCTCTCGCCAGTGTATGGGGTTATTCAAAATTTGCGCATAAAGAGGCGGTGGCTATTCAGTCTGAAACAAAGGCTCCTGCCAATTATGCAGGATTTTTTGATGGCAACTTAGCGAACGCACCTATTAACATAGATTTTACACAAGCCGCAAACACTTCAGTGCAGGCTGTTGTACATATAAAAACAAAAATAGCAGCTCAAAAGGTCAGTAACGATCTTCCCCGTCGGAATCGTAGTGGAGTTGATAGCTGGCTAGACCAGTTCTTTGATTTCGGGCCACAGGTAATCCCGGAGCAAAGGGCTTCCGGTAGCGGTGTATTGATCAGCGATGATGGTTACATTGTAACCAATAATCATGTCGTAAGCGATCAGAATGGTGGTGTAGCAGGTGAAATAAATGTAACACTTCATAACAAAAAAACTTTTAAGGCAAGATTGATCGGAAAAGATCCTAGCACGGACCTGGCGGTTTTGAAAATTGACGGTAAAGGGTTTCCTTATCTCGTTTATGGAAATTCAGATGAAGTAAAGCTTGGTCAATGGGTTTTGGCAATCGGTTATCCGCTTACACTTGAAACAACAGTAACTGCGGGTATTGTTAGTGCTAAGGCAAGATCAATTGGTATCAATAGTCGTCAGAGTCAAACTCCTGTAGAATCATTTATTCAAACGGATGCCGCAGTTAACCAGGGAAACAGTGGTGGTGCGTTGGTAACAACTGATGGAAAACTGGTTGGTATAAATTCCGCTATTTTGGCGCCAAGTGGCACTTATGCCGGATATTCCTTTGCAATCCCGGTAAATATTGCAAAGAAGATCGTGAACGATATTGTTGAGTTTGGTGATGTGCAAAGAGGTTATTTGGGTATTCAATATGCAAGTAACCTGAATGAAGACCAACTGAAAGAACTTGGAATTAAAGACGGTGAGGGCGTCTATGTTTCGGCAGTACCAACTGATGGTGGGGCGTATGCCGCCGGGATCAAAAAAGGTGACATCATTACTAAGGTAAATAACAATCCAGTTGCCAGTGGGCTCGAAATGAGTGCACAGATTGCCAGCTTCAAACCAAATGATAAAGTACAAATCTCTTATGTTCGCGGAGGTAAGGAATATAACACTACGGTTACTTTAAGAGCTAAAGTAAGTAATGTTGAAGCTGTGGTCCCGGTAGCAGATGTTATAGGTGCTGAACTTACCACGCTTGATTCTAAGAAAGCAGACGAATATGATGTAGACGGTGGCGTTGTTGTTAAGAAAATTAAGGAAGGTGGTAAATTGAGCCAGACAAAAATGGATGAAGGCTTTGTAATTACCAGTGTGAATGGCCGTTCTATCAAATCCGTAGATGAATTGAACAAGGTGCTTGGCAATTCAATTGGCACAGTCAAGTTGGAAGGGTTTTATCCTGGATTCCGAGGTAGCTATAGTTATCCGCTTGATTTGACAGACTAAGAATTGTAATAACTTTATTTTTATGGCAGACCGTCTCGCTAAAGCGAGACGGTTTTTTTTAACGGTTGCCCCTTCTTAAATCTGTAATTTCTTTTATTTAAGAGCACTTGTTTCATTAGAAAAGTTATTTTTATGCAGGTCGTTACAATTTAATATTGATCGGTAGCGTGCTTTTACAATCAACCCTAAATCGACTGTGATGCTTCAAAAACTCAATTGGGAATCAGTACCAACAGAAGTTGTAAATCCATCCATGGCAAGGAGAATTATTTCAGGAGAAAAATTGATGATCGCCAAAATGAAATTCAAAGATGGATTTGTAGTCCCACTGCATCATCATGTACATGAACAGGTAACACAGGTGGTGTCCGGGCAAATGCGTTTTTGGTTTGGCGCAGACAAGGAATTATCCATGGATTTATTTCCGGGGGACGTTGTAGTGATTCCTTCGAACCTGCCACATGAGGCCCTGATGATCGGCGATGTAGAAGAAATAGATACCTGGGCGCCGCCACGGCAGGACTGGCTCGATAAAACTGACGATTATCTAAGAAAATGATTCTTCAAGTTGTGATGGGCCCAACATCTTTTTATTGATACTGTATATATAGCGGCTGAGGCTTTAACTTCAAAAGTTCCTGGGGCGTAAGCAGCCGGCTGTTATTTTTTGTATCGTTCTTATAAAAGATCTTGAATCCAGTAAAGTCGACAGGTTCCCTGTAGATAAATTGCTTATAGGTATTGATCTTTTTTGCCGGGAAACCCCATCCATCCATATGCATCACAATTTGCACTTCGGGTTTTACTTTAATGTCCTTATAATTTTTGACCATCCCTTGTGTAAAACGATGCACAACGAGAATTTTTGGCGGCAGGTTATTTTCTTTGGCTATTTTTTCAAGATACTCAACAGCATAATTAATATCAGTAGCATCAAAAACGCCGATCACTGAACCAGGCTTCTGTCCACCCTTCATTGAAAATTCCGGATCAATACCCAGGTGGACATTCGGAAGCTTAAGATACTTTTCTAATTGGGGTATTTCATCCTGGAGCGTACTTAAGCCCACCTGGATATCAAGAAAAACAATAGCGTTGATCTTCTCTGCCATCGCCAGCACCGAATCAATTTGAGAAAAAGGCATACGGAGTCTGTATTTATTTCCTTTACCTGGTAGGTTTTGAGCAGTAACAGCTATATAATGAAGCGCAGGTTGCACTTCAATCACACTGTCGGCATCCTCCCACGCTTTTACCTCTCCCTGCAATTTTTCCAATACTTCTGGCTTAGGCAGTTCACCTAGTATACCCATATTTTTTGAATACAGGTTACCATAATAGGCAATTATTCTTTTATAAGGAAGTATGGCACCCGCTAAAGGTTCTGTTTCCCCTATGGTCCATTTTCCGGAAGAGTCACCATTGATAACATGTTCCATTTTCTCTTTATAAGAGAAGGAAGGCGCCACCGGCTTTGGATTTATGCCGATCTCAATAGTGTCAGCAGTAATTGACTTTGTGGAGTCCTTTACCGATAAATTTTTGATGTTCGGATAGTAGGCAAAGATCAACACCAAAAAGATAGTTGCGACAGCAACAAATAGGGATTTCTTAATTATCGTGTTTGACCTTGTAGGTACAGCTGGTACGGTTTCCTGTTTCATAGAATAATGGCTTCCAAAAATTAAACCAAAAGATTTGCTCCTTAGTAACGGCATAAAAATAGGAATATTGTAGAAAGCATTACACCTAAAGAACCGGAAATCTTTTTGGGAGCCAGACTTTGTCAAAATGCTTTCTTTTCAACCACTTTTCCTTTTTCTATATAGCCATTGAAGGAGATATTCGAGCGGTTATTGCTTGTCACCTGGAGCGAGGCATTTCCATTCGCAAACGCCGTAAAATACAGCTCCCGTACATCATCAGCATCCCTTGGCTTGATTGTTATTGTCCAACCTTTTTTTATTTTTTTTGATTCGTAGCTAAAATTGGTGGAAGTAAATTTAATTCCCCCGTCTGTATCAACGGGTGCTGAATAAGAACGGCCATAATAAGGCAGAAAACAAGTGATCGTATCGCCCCTGGCCACAAAATCATAGCCATATGTTAACTGGCGGGTTCGGCCACTTTGTGGAGTCGTCGATTGTGCTTTAAAAACAAAATTCTTTGAATCGATCATCTTTTGAATTTCAGCGGCATCTTTTTCCTGTGCCGTCGAGCACAGCGAAGTACTAAGAATAATTATGAAACACAATAATCCGGTTTTCAGCGTATTCATAATGTGACCATTTATATGAGTGTTGTCAGAAAATATGCCAACAAAAAGCCTTGAATGTTAATTCCCCGGGCTGCCATCTACGTCTTATAATAACTGAATCCATTCCAAAATTAATTATAAAAACTTTATATAACATTGCAAGTGTCAATACTGTATAGATCCAATGAACTAGGTATCTATGTACATTCATCTTACGAATATTTTTATTAAATGGAGGAGATCAGAATAAGAAAAGCATCGCTAAATGATTTGAAACCGCTTTTGGCATTTGAGCAAGATCTGATAAAAACAGAACGCCCCTTCGATCCTACGATCAAACCCGACCCCGTCAATTATTATGATCTTAGAACAATGCTTACCGCACCACAGGTTGAAGTAGTAGTGGCCGAAGTAAATAATAAGATCATTGCATCCGGTTATGCC
>CBFGXP010000225.1:0-6190 GCA_965652775.1 uncultured bacterium | reverse complement strand
AACATGAACATAATACGCCATATACTAATGCTGTTTTCATTTTGATATTTTTTTATAAATGTTTTTTAAATATTGACCATAGCCGCTCTTTTCTAATCCGGTAGCCAGTTGTAAAAGTTGCTCTGTATTTATAAATCCTCTATTGTACGCCACTTCTTCAATGCACCCAATTTTATAACCCTGTCTTTTTTCAATTACCCTTACAAACTCACTTGCGTCGCTTAGTGAATCAAATGTACCTGTATCAAGCCAGGCTGTGCCCCGATCCATAATAGCTACCTTCAGTTTATTCTGTTGCAAGTAAATTCTATTTACATCAGTTATCTCATACTCTCCCCGGGCCGAGGGTTTTAAGTTTTTTGCAATATCAATAACCGAGTTATCATAAAAATATAATCCAGGCACCGCATAATTTGATTTTGGTTGCTTTGGTTTTTCTTCGATTGAAATTGCCATATTGTTTTCATCAAATTCAACTACGCCATATCGTTCCGGATCGGAAACATGATACGCAAACACACAACCTCCTTCGATATTCGTTAATGAAGTGAGCAAGGATGAGAACCCGGCGCTATAAAAAATATTGTCTCCCAATATCAGGGCCACTTTATCGTTTCCAATAAATGATTCCCCAATCACAAAAGCCTGTGCCAGTCCATTTGGTACTTCCTGGATCGCATATTGAAAATTACAGCCGACCTGGCTACCGTCTCCAAGCAATCTTTTGAATTGAGCATTATCCTCCGGGGTGGTGATGATAAGTATCTCCTTTATACCTGCCAGCATCAAAACTGAAAGAGGGTAATAGATCATTGGCTTATCATAAACAGGCATCAACTGTTTTGAAATAGCTTTTGTAATTGGATATAGCCGTGTACCCGATCCCCCTGCAAGAATAATTCCTTTCATAAACTCCAAGCCCCTAAAGGGGCTTTTAAATATAATAAAATTTTAATCGCCCTTATTGTATTGCAATTCATAATATTTCTGGTATTCGCCACTTGTCACATGATTCAGCCAATCCTGGTTTTGTAAATACCAATCTATTGTTTCACTTAAGCCTTCCTCAAAAGTAACTGATGGCTTCCATCCGAGTTCTTTGCTGATCTTGGTAGCATCGATTGCATAACGCTTATCATGACCGGGACGATCTTTTACATAAGTAATCAAGTCATCGCTTGTACCTGGAACATTTCCCAATTTCTCATCCATCATCTTGCAAAGCAACTTCACTAATTCAATATTCTGCCACTCGTTAAAACCACCAATATTATAAGTTTCAAAAATTGTTCCTTTATGAAAAATAGTGTCAATTGCCCTCGCATGATCCTTTACATAGAGCCAATCACGGGTATACTTGCCATCACCATACACCGGCAATGGTTTCTTATGTATAATGTTATTTATAAAAAGAGGGATCAATTTTTCCGGGAAATGGTAAGGCCCGTAGTTATTGGAACAATTTGAAATAATAACCGGCATATGAAATGTTTCACCGTATGCTCTTACAAAATGATCAGAAGAAGCTTTAGAGGCGGAATATGGAGAATTAGGAGCGTAAGGAGTCGTTTCCGTAAAAAGACCTTCTTCACCAAGACTACCAAACACCTCGTCAGTTGAAATGTGATAGAATATTTTTCCTGAAAGATCTTTCCAGGATTTTTTTGCCGCATTTAATAAGTTGACAGTGCCAATAATATTGGTATAAACAAAATCAAGTGGAGAAAGGATAGAACGATCAACGTGTGACTCAGCAGCAAGATGAATAACCCCGTCAATTTTATATTGATTAAATATCCTTTCGATATCTTTTACTTCAAGAATGTTTACCTTTTCAAATACATAATTTGGCTTGTCCTCGACGTCCCGGAGATTTTCAAGATTGCCTGCATAAGTAAGGGCATCAAGATTTATAATGCGATAGGACGGATATTTATTTACAAATAGCCTGATAACATGACTGCCGATAAAACCAGCTCCCCCGGTGATTAAAATGTTTTTTTCGAAATTCATGCTGCGAAAATGAGTGAATTTTTTTTATACCAGTCAAAAGTTTTTCTTAATCCATCTGCAGGCGATGTTGCGGGATTATACCCAAGCATTTGCTTCGCTTTTGAAACATCGGCAAGGCTATGTTTTATATCGCCATTTCGTTCCGGTCCGTGGATCGGCTCCATATCGATTCCCGAGATTGCTCTTAGTATGCCAAAAAGTTCATTCAATGAAGTTTGCTCCCCTTTTGCAATATTGTAAACCTGGTTTATAGCTGATTTGCTATTAGTGAGCATAGCCAGCAAATTTGCCTGCACCACATCTTCAACATATGTAAAATCTCGACTACTGTCACCAGCGCCATTTATTACCGGAGATTTATTTTCAAGCAGGGCTTTGATAAATAAGGGTATTACGGCAGCATAAGGACCTGCCGGATTTTGCTGTGGGCCATACACAT
Source organism: uncultured bacterium (assembly GCA_965652775.1). Classification (GTDB taxonomy): domain Bacteria; phylum Bacteroidota; class Bacteroidia; order Chitinophagales; family Chitinophagaceae; genus VBAS01. The sequence continues at coordinate 3,738 of CBFGXP010000225.1, read as the reverse complement.
TAAAATATCGCAATCCTACAAATTCCATTTCATACAATTCTGCAAACACTTTTGCATAAAGTTCATTGACCAGCTTGGTAACACCATATGGCGAAATTGGTGAACCGATTTTATCTTCTACCTTCGGAAGCCCCGGATGATCTCCGTAAGTTGACGATGATGCAGCATACACAATTCTTTTTATTTTATTTTCTCTTGCTGCAGTAAAGATGTTCAATGTGCCCGTAGCATTTACTTCGTGTGTGGTAACAGGATCTTTAACTGATCGTGGCACCGAACCTAACGCTGCCTGGTGCGATATGATATCCATTCCCCTTGCTGCGCTAAGACAAATCGCATAGTTCCTTATATCGCCTTCAATAAATTCAAACTTGTTGTGATTTTTAAATGCAGATATATTCGAAAATCTTCCTGTTTCAAGATTATCAAGAACTTTTACCGCTGTGAAGCGGTCATCATTCATTAACGTACTCACCAGGTTCGAACCTATGAATCCTGCACCTCCCGTAATTAGCACCTTCATTTTAAACTGACTTTGTATGAGATTACCGACGTTTGAATAAATTTTTTACCCGGTCAAATGAGAACATTTTTTTTGGAACATCCTGTCCTTCTTCGGTTTCATAGTAACCACCGCCATAACCATAACCGTAACCATACCGGCCGTAACCATAATAACCATATCCGGGTTTTAATTTCACATCATTGATAACGATAGAAATTTTGGGCAAACGGTTTTCGTGGTAAAACTCGTCAATCAAAGAAATTTGCTTTTTATAAGTATAGCCCTGGCGAACTATATAAAGAGTAGTGTCAGCTAACTTTCCGAGTGTCATTGCATCACTCACCATCCCTACAGGGGCTGTATCAACAAGGATCACATCAAAATTTGCTTTTAACCATTCAAACATGTCTGCCACTCTGGAATCAAGTAAAAGCTCGGAGGGGTTTGGCGGTACCGGGCCGCAACTGATCCCATAAAGATTATCGTATCCGGGAATTTTTACGGGCAAGTCCTCCATTGGTGATTTACCTACCAAATAATTAGTAATGCCTTGCTTGCTGTTCAACTTCATTCCTGAAAAAAGTTTTGGCTTACGAATATCGAATTCCAGCATTACAGTTTTTTTACCGGCCAGGGCCATTACACCCCCAAGATTTGTCGTAATAAATGATTTGCCCTCAGCGCTAAAAGACGATGTTATCATAATCACGGGCTTTTCCACCTTATTCAAAACGTATTGCAGGTTCGACCGAATGATCCTGAATTGTTCGGAAACCATTGAACGGTTTGTTTTGCTTACAATCATTGACGAGCTGCTATAAGAATGACCAACTTCGCCAAGAACAGCCGCATCCGTTAATTTTTCAATATCATAACGGGTGTTCACTTTATCATTGATAATTTCCTGGAAGAAAATATACATCGCCGGCAACCCAATGCCGAGAATGATCGCCAGTAACTGGATTGCTCTACGGTTAGGTCTTATGGGTGTAGTGGTTGGATAGGCGCCCTCCAATATTCTTGAATTTGAAACTGTGGCTGCCTGTTGCATAGCAGTTTCTTCCCTTTGTTCCTGTAGAAATTTAAACAATGCAAGCTTGCTATCTCTCTCTCTCTCCATTTCCAACAACCGTTGAACTTTCGCAGGCATTTGCTTTTGTTGAAAAGTAGCGGCAGAAGCTCTTCGATAAAAATCATCAACAGATGATTTATATGCGATCCGAAGATTATTAAGTGACTCCAGAATACCTTTTCGTAATTTTTCCAATTCTTCATTCTTGGCCAACACTCGCGGATTCTCTTCAGGAATTTTCTGCTCCAACATTCTTTTTCTTTCGATCTGCAAAGTATTGTAAGCCTGTATGGTGCCGCCTAGTGTTTGATCAGCAAGGGAAAGTACCGAAGGTGTCTTTTCAAAATCATTCATTGCATCTTCCAGGTAGGCCTTTAACTGTTCGGTTATTACTAATTGCTGTCTTAAATCTTTTATTTTTTCATCGGATTCCGTTTGTATTCGAAAATAATTTGCCAGTTGCTGCTCATATTCCGATAGGTTATTTTCATTAATATAAAATATTCTCCTGGCCTCGATACTGTCAAGGTCCTGGTCAATTCTTGCAAGCTGCTCAACGATATAATCCAGTCGCTGCTTGATTGTAGTATTTTTATCTTCAATACTGGCGTCTTTGTATCGAACCATTAAATTGTTAATAATATCAGCTGCTAGCGCAGAATTTGTATAATCGATCTGTACATTATAAATACTGGATCCGGCAATTTTCGGCGCTACTCTAACCATGGGTGCATAAATAGCGGCTTGTTCCTGTGTTGATCTCCACTCAACATTAAACTCTTTCCCGTTGACCCCCTCTCGAACCTTAGTTAAACTAAACAGTCCGTATGTGTTACCAAAAACATCCCCGAATTTATACTTAGCGGTTTCCTTATTTACCCTGAACTCATTTTCCGATGGGAAAGTGAAATTCATTTTAAAAAAAGCAAATGAGTCAGTCAACTTAAGTATATTAAGCCGAAAGGGTGACCCATTGTAGATGTTAAGGGTTTTGATCTTGCCTACAGCAAAATAAGTAGTTTGCAGCTGGGCAGTGTCAACTACTCGCTGCATAAGATGTTGTGATTTTAGAATTTCAATTTCTGTTTGTACATCACTTACACTTTTTGCAAGAAAAATATCATCAAATTTTCCCCCGCGATTTTGCTCTTCTGATTTAAATGTTAATGTTCCGGTTACTCTATAAATGGGTGTAGTATAACGGAGGTATAAATAAGCACCCAGAAGGCAAATTGCCACTGATACCAGGAATACGGGAAGAAACCTGACATACTTAAAGAAAAGATCTTTTATTGAGAGACTACCAAGATCTTTATTACCGGATTGTTGACCCTCCATTAATTGAAAAGTATTTTATTGGAATATGTTATATAACAATGCAATTGTATTAATAATGCTGAAGGCAATACTAAGCCGTTGATTAAACACCTGTTCACTTAATCTTGCTTTGTTCTTGTTAGGGTTAACCAGCACTACATCATTTTGTCGAAGAAAATAGTACGGAGATTCAAAAACCGTTTTAGATGTAAGATCAACTTTGCCATGTTCCACTGCGCCATTTACTTCCCGCAGTACTACAATATCATCTTTCTTTCCATATATAGTAATATCGCCTGCAAGTCCTATTGCTTCCAAAATGTTAACCTTTTCACTTGGCAATGTTATAGGACCAGCTCTTGATACTTCTCCCAACATCGTAATTTTAAAATTTACAAGCCGCACGACCACTGAAGGGTTATTTAAAGGACCAGTAACCTTCTTTTTTATTTCTTCGGCTAGCTGAGGCTTTGTTAAACCTTCTGCCATAATTTTTCCTACTCTTGGGTATTGGATGTACCCTTCATTGTCTACAAGAAAGCCCTGTGTCGTCGTGCCTCCACCTCCCAAATTGGCAAGATTATACATAGCATCCGTCGCACCTCCATCTATTGCATCACTGTAAACGATGATAGACAAAACATCATTCTTTTGGATCAAAGGTTCAGGATACTTGACCTGCACCTTTCCTGAAGTATCTGAAAAATCTTCAAGATACCCTAATGCTTTTTGTGATCCACAGGAGGAGAATAGTATAATTACAAAAATAGGGAAGACAAGGATCGAGTGGATTTTCATGAAGGGAATATTGGTTTTTAGCAGATTTGCTCTTTCAAATATAATG
>CBFGXP010000224.1:0-6192 GCA_965652775.1 uncultured bacterium | reverse complement strand
GTAGCATCACATCTTGGGGCCGGCTGTTCACTAGGAGAATGTACTGGCAGCAGAAATGCTCCTTCAGCTGTAGAAACCGAAGTATCTGACTTTAAAATTGACATCATTCCAAATCCAAGCAGTAATTATTTTAACCTCGTTATGAATACAAGCGATGCTTCTCCTGTTTCTGTTCGGATAATGGATGTACTTGGAAGAGTGGTAGAAATGAAAAACAATATGGCTGTAAGCGAAAAATATACATTTGGTAACGGGCTTAAGCCGGGAGTTTATCTTGCTGAGATCATTCAAAATAAAAATCGCAAGGTGATAAGGCTTATAAAAAAATAGCACTGATCAGCAACCAAACCAGGTTAAAGGTCACCTTAGGGTGGCCTTTTGTTTTAAGTATTCATGTCACAATTATCAATTAACGCTTTTCCTCCAGAAAACACGATTATGCAATCATTATCACGCCAAATTTTTATGGCAATAAGTTAAGTTTGTTATCAGGATGCCATATGTAAAATTACTTTTTAGTAGCAAGCAAAAACACTACGAATTAGAATGGGAGCTATAAATGGGAGAGCAGTGCCTTGGTTTTTAGCTAAGTCTTTTTCTATCAAAAAAACCGGAAATGACAGGAATAAATCCGGTATTTAAAACCATTCTTTGGCTTTAGATTTGAATTATGTCAGCTGTCGGTGTTAAATCCGTATTTATGAAAAAGACCTTTGTTATCAATGCGCTGATGATCCTGCTATCCTATGTTTTTCTATTGCTGGTATTATAATACTAAAATAAAAGGATAGATAAGCAGGGCCGGATGTCACTGGTTTTCCAAAAGACCGGGTCGCCTTTCTTTCGTCCTTTTTAAAGATTCTTCATTGCGCCATTCTTCGATCTTCCTGTGGTTTCCACTTAGCAAAGCATCAGGTACTTTCCATCCCCGAAAATCTTCTGGTCTTGTATACACGGGAGGAGCCAGTAAATTATCCTGGAAAGAATCGAATAATGCCGATGTTTCATCATTTAAAACTCCGGGTATTAATCTTCCTATGCAATCAACCAATACTGCCGCAGCTAATTCACCACCACTTAATACATAATCACCAATGGATATTTCTTTAGTTACAAAGTGTTCCCTGATCCTTTCATCGATCCCTTTATAATGCCCGCAGATCATGATAATATTCTCTTTCAAGGACAGCGTATTTGCAATTTTTTGATCCAGCATTTCACCGTCCGGTGTCAGGTAGATCACTTCATCATATTTTCTTTCTGCGGATAGTTCTTCAATAACTTTTGCCAGGGGTTCACACATCATTACCATACCGGCGCCACCCCCATATTGATAATCGTCCACCTGCCCGTATTCATTTACCGCCCATTGACGCAGATTATGAATATGCACTTCCAACAGCTTTTTGTCCTGTGCTCTTTTCATGATGCTATGTTGCATGGGGCTATGCAGTAATTCAGGCAAAACACTTATTATATCTACTCTCATAATAAATTCTTAACCCATAAAAGGGAGTATAAGAAAGTACAAAGATAAATGAAGCGATCTTTATGTTACGAGCATCAGTACCTTGATTAAACTTTCGTTGGGTCGCTCACTTATACTTTTATTAATTCTACTCAGCATATTATACCGATATCCGTCTTAGCGGGACAAAAACAAACTCCCGCCATTGGTTATAGCGGGAGTCTTGTCCTTCATCCCTTTAACTTACAGAGATGTTTTTAACCTTTTTAGGTTGTTTAATTTCCATTTTAGGGATAACAATTTTCAATTCACCATTTTTATATTCTGCATTGATCTTGGCGGCATCACAATTTTCTGGTAGAGTAAAACTCCTGCTCCAGCTGCTGTAATTATATTCCCGACGATTATACCGTTCACTTTTTTCCTCTCGTTCTTTTTCCGCACTGATCGTCAGCATATCATCATAAGCATCCACCTTGAAATCTTTCTTATCCAAACCGGGTGCTGCGATGGTGAGTGAAAACTCATTGTCAGTTTCACTTACATTTACTGCCGGAACGTTCATCACTTTCCCTAAACCGAAAAATTCATCCAATGGTGCATTGAAAAATTTTTCCATCAGGCCGCCGTCAAATAAAGTCGGCCATGTTCTTGGCTTATCAACGGCTCTGTTTTCCATATTACTGTTTTTTAAGGTTATGAAATATTGTTTTAACAGTTATAAAGATGGCCATTCTATATAGCCGAAAAAATGATGCCAGTAAGGAAGAGATATGATAATTATCAGTAGTAATTATTCACCTAAAAATCCGTCAATGTCACGTCTTTGTTTTTTTGTTGGCCTTCCAATTTTACTTTGCCTTTTACCGGTATGAAAACTGGCCGCCTGGAATTGCAATCTTTCTATTTCTTCGGCGGGAGTGATATCTATATAATAGTTAATGGCTTCAGAAAAAGCGACACGTTTGTATAATAATCCGCTTACACGAATGCGCCATCTTTTTGCTTCAGTTTTTATTTCATATTCTTCACCAATATTTACATGTTTAGATGCCTTAGTTTGAACGCCATTGAATTTTACCTTTCCATTATCACAGGCAGCAGAAGCCTGTGTACGGGTTTTGAAAAGACGAATGGCCCAGAGATATTTATCCAAACGAAGTTTTTCTTTTTCTGCCATAATCAAAATTAAAAACCTCACTTCATTGAAATGAGGTTTTTTAAAAGAAAGTTTATACCCGATCACATCTCTGCAAAATGTTTATGGAAATAAGGGATCGTTTCAATTCCTTTATAATAATTATCGAGATTGAATTTTTCATTTGGGCTATGCAGATTGTCGCTGTCAAGACCAAATCCCATAAAAACAATCTTTATTCCCAGCTCTTGTTCAAATAATGAACAAATAGGAATACTACCGCCGCCACGCACAGGTATCGGTTCTTTCCCAAAAGTGTCTTTTATTGCCGCAGCTGCTGCCCTGTATGCTTTACTATCGATCGGTGTCATGTATGGCTCACCACCATGGTGCGGTGCAGCTTTTACTTCAACAGCAGGTGGAGCAATTTTCTTTAAATGATTTATCAATAGATCTGTGATCTTATTACTGTCCTGGTTGGGCACAAGTCTTGCTGAAATTTTTGCAAATGCTTTTGATGGTAAAACAGTTTTAGAACCTTCGCCAATATATCCGCCCCAGATTCCATTTAATTCAAGTGTTGGACGTATGCCAGTCCTTTCATTGGTTGTATATCCTTTTTCGCCCCACAATTCTTTTACACCCAGATCTTCTTTATACTCTTTTTCATCATAAGGTGCAGCATTTAGTTTTTTTCTTTCTTCAGGAGTTGACACAACTACATCGTCATAAAAACCGGGAATGGTGATGTGGTTATTTTCATCATGAAGTGATGCGATCATCTTTGCCAGAATAGTGATTGGATTTGCAACAGCGCCGCCATATACACCACTGTGCAGATCACGGTTTGGTCCGGTGACTTCTACTTCGATATAGCTTAACCCACGAACGCCAATATCAATTGAAGGATTTTCAAGACTCAGCATTGCAGTGTCACTGATCAAAATTACATCAGCTTTTAAAAGATCTTTATGACTCTTTACAAAATCAGCAAGATGGGAAGAGCCAACTTCTTCTTCACCTTCAATACAAAATTTTATATTAGTAACAAGTGAATTTGTCTGCACCATTGTTTCCAGGGCTTTCACATGCATATAAAATTGACCTTTGTCATCGCAGCTTCCTCTCGCAAAAATTTTTCCATCTTTAATTACAGGATCAAATGGCCCGCTATGCCAAAGTTCTAACGGTTCAACCGGCTGCACATCATAATGTCCGTAAACAAGTACTGTCGGTTTTTTTGGATCGGTTATTTTCTCACCATACACTATCGGGTGCCCCGCAGTGGGGAATATCTCTGCTTTATCTGCCCCGGCTTCTAATAAGCGTTGCTTTACTGCTTCTGCACATTTTACCATGTCAGGTTTATGCTCACTTCTTGCACTTACGCTTGGTATTCGAAGCAGATCCAGTAATTCATTCAAAAAACGGTCCTTATTTTTTTGCTGATAATCTTTCCACGCTTGAGACATGTTCTTTTTTTTAGGTAGGCGAAGATAAGGATTAGAGGGTATTCACCTTCCCTAAGAATTCTTAATCAGAATGAGGCTCAGTATTTTATTTTCGGACAATCAAACCTGTTACGTTTTCCAAATGAATAGATCAGGCCAACGGTTGCTGTATGATAGTGATCGTTCTCATCAGGATTAGCCGCCTGGCTGAAGCCATCGAGATAATCTGTGTCAAGAATACGGTATGTACCTTCAAGCGAAAAGGAAAGTTTTTCAGAGATACCGTATCGAACCCCAAAACCAATGGGTATCGAAAAAATTCCTTTGGGGATCTTATGATGAATATCTTCAGTTAAGCCATTAACAACCCCTGGTTCTCCTGCAAAATGAGAATAGTTGAATTGGCTCCAGTCTCTTTTGATCTTCAAAAACGAGTAATTAAGCCCGGCAAAGACATAGGGACTAAAATTGATAATGCCTGCCTCATTCGGGACTAAGCCAGTGATACTTCTCACAACGTGAAGAGACAATTCAGTAACCGGTGTTTTGAAATTGAAATTGCGTTGCTGGCGCCATTCAGGATCTTCATATGTAGCGTCGTCGCCTTTTAACCAGCCACGCAATAATTGGAATCGTACCGCGTACAGGCTATTTATATTTCTTGCTACTGAAATTCCAAAACCTGGCTTCATTGAATTAAATGCACCAAGGTTATTTGGGCTCAGATCGCCCTGGTAAATAAAAGCTCCCGCATGAACACCAATTTCATATTTGGGTATCAGCGATGATTGAGCAATACTCGCTAAAACGGAAAAATAAAATAAACAAAACACACTTAATGCGCGGAACGTTTTCATGGTAGTGGTTTTAAGATTGAATTAATAGTTACGGCGCAGGTCGGTGACCTGGAAATATTCTTCTGTAAAAACTTTAGTGTAGGGTTAATTCATCAAGATGTTGTAGTGAGATCAGGTTATTGAATAAAACATATAAAACAAGTTTAATCAACAGCAAAAACTTTACCGATAATTTTTTGACTGTTAAAAAAGAGATAAGAAAATAAATAAGAACAATAAATCTGATAGTAGAAAAAAAGTTTAAATCAGTTTGCCTTTATCATCAGGTTGTTTCTTTTTATTGTGCTTTGTAAAATTTAAGTCTGATTTTTCACCCGATCCCGAATTAACAGCTTTTGTGAGGATCTTACTGCCAAACCGGTCTTTGATATCATCAACAGCTTTATAAAGCTGGAGCTTTTCCACTTTGTTATCAAACAAACTCATTTGCATGGTGAAAGGTATAAAATGGCTAAAGCGAACACCGAGTAATCTTACTGGTCTCCCAACCTGGTATGATTTATTAAAAATATCTTTTGCTTTCGCTATTAGTTCATCATCAAGTGCAGTGTAGTCGATTACTTCCTGCCGGGTCGTTGTTTCAAAATCTTTGTAGCGGATCTTCACAGTCACACAGCCGGTCAGTTTTTCATCTTCTCTCAATCCATAGCAGGTTTTTTCAGTAAGCCTTACTAATTCTTTATGCAGAAATTCAACATCATTGTAATCTTTATCAAACGTGTTCTCATGGCTCATGCTTTTTTGTTGCCAATCAGTTATCACTTCAGTGCTGCCAAAACCTTGTGATTTCCGCCAAAGACTCTCGCCCCATTTCCCGAGGTGCTTTTCTAAATATTCGGGAGTTGATCTTGCCAGGTCTTCAATTTTATAAAAACCAAGTGCTTTTAATTTGATCTCAGTTTCTTTACCAACTCCATTTATTTTTTCTACGGCCAGTGGCCATAGAAAATCTTTTTCTTTTCCATGAGGAATTTCCAAAAAGCCATTTGGCTTGGCTTCGTTGGTTGCCATCTTGCTGATAAATCTTGCTGATGACAGCCCACCGGAAATTGGCAAACCTGTCTCGGCGATTATATGCCGTCTTAATTCCTGTGCATATTTGCTTACACCAAAAAATTTATCCATGCCGCTGAGATCAATATAGAACTCATCAATGCTGGCTTTTTCGAACAGCGGAACTTTTGATGCAATGATATCTGTCACCCATCTTGAATATTTACTGTATTGGTCGCGGCTGGCCGATGTAATGATGGCATGCGGGCAAAGCTGCATGGCTTT
>CBFGXP010000223.1:0-6201 GCA_965652775.1 uncultured bacterium | reverse complement strand
AGCCTCGTCATATATCTCCTGACCTTGTTGCTGATCTTCCAAAGATTAGAGACAATAAGAACAGAACAATAAAAATGAAGAATAAAATCTTCGCAATAGAAGCTGCGCCTGACGCAATACCGCCAAAGCCAAACACGGCTGCTATAATGGCGACTACCAAGAATATAACTGTCCAGCGTAACATAAGCTAAAGTTTTAAATGTTATAAAATTTAATTTTTTCGATACTTGTTCTGGAAATTGATTAGAAAATACCGTGCCATTCAATTTTTCGTTGATTTGATGTTGTAAACTGGAATAATACTTGCAAGTTTTTACACATAAAAAACATTTATGCATCCAAACATTGGCCTTTCTCCTAAAAATCTGAAAAGTATCGCTGAGGTTTTATCATACGTTTTAGCAGACGCAATTGTATTATATACGAAAACACGAAAATTCCATTGGAATGTTTCGGGTAACAGTTTTATGGAATTACACAAGCTATTTGAGAAACAGTATAAGGTACTTGAAGAGGCTATCGATGAAATTGCGGAGCGGATTAATAAGCTCGGGGCCAAAACACCGGGGACCATGCAGGAATTTCTGGACATGACCTCCCTAAAAGAGTCCCCGGGACGTTATCCGTCACAAAAAGAAATGATCCGGGAGCTTTTAAAAGATCATGAAGCAGTGATCATTCAACTCAGAAAATATATTGATGAATGTGATGAAAAATATGGTGACATGGGCACTTCAGATTTTCTCACTGACCTGATAAAGGAACATGAAACAATTGCATGGACGCTGAGGAGATACCTGTCATAAAAACTTGCGAATGAAACTAAGCTCTGGGTACCCGCTAAGCTTAATAAAAAACGGGTTACTTTTTTCTTATCCAAAACTTGAAAAGAATATTAAGACTGATGTGTTGGTTTTGGGAGGGGGTATATCGGGCGCATTATCCGCTCATTACCTCGTCCAGGAGGGAATTGATTGCGTATTAATTGATGCAAGGACCATTGGTCTTGGCAGCACATGTGCAAGTACATCATTGCTGCAGTACGAGATAGATGTATCACTTCACGAATTGATAAAGATGATCGGTGCAAAGCCCGCAGTTCGTTCTTATAAGCTTTGTGAACGGGCAATCTTCAAGTTGGAATCCCTTGCACGAAAAATAGGGATACATGATTTTGAAACTAAAAAAAGCCTTTACTGCGCTGCTTATAAAAAAGATATTTCTTTTCTAGAAGAAGAATTTGAAGTCAGAAAAAAGTACGGATTTAATGTAAAATACCTGGACGGGAAAAAGGTGCTTAGGGAATTTGGTTTTGCATCACCTGCAGGAATATTATCGGAGGTTGCCGCTTCTTTGGACAGTTATCTCTTTACGCATCAGCTTCTCCAATTTAATTTAAAAACGGGGCTAAAAGTATTTGACAGGACGCCGGCAGTTACGATCAGGCATAACCAGCGGAACGTGGAGATCAAAACCCCGGATAGGTTTGTGATAACAGCAAAAAAAATAGTGTATGCAACGGGGTATGAAGTGGTGGATTTTATATCTAAACCGATTGTTAAGCTAACCAGTACTTATGCCATTGCCAGCGAATCTTTCAATTCCCCGCAAAAGTTCGGGAAAAATGACACGGTTATCTGGAACACTGCTAACCCCTACTTGTATATACGATCGACAAGAGACAACCGGATAATAATAGGCGGGCGGGATGAGGAATTTTTTTCTCACATTCAGCGAGATAGGCTAATGCCGCATAAATCAAAACTGCTACAGAAAGATTTTAAAAAAATGTTTCCGACAATTCCTTTTAAAACGGAATTTAGCTGGGCGGGAGTATTTGGCTCCACTAAGGATGGGTTACCCTATATTGGACAATACAAAAATCTACCGAACAGTTTTTTCGCACTTGGTTTTGGAGGTAACGGCATCACGTTTAGCCAGGTGGCGGGAGAAATTATAGCTTCGATCATAAAGGGAAAAAAGAATAAGGATGCTGAGCTGTTTTCTTTTGAAAGGATGTAAACGATCAAACCAGCTTATCTTGAACAAAATTCATTTTATAATGAGGCAATTACAGTTTCTTCTCTTCATCTTAGTTGGACTGATTCATCCAAAATCGGGCGATGGACAGGTTGATACGGGTATGAGCGATGAGCGATACAGGCCACAGATTCATTTTTCACCAAAAGAAAAGTGGATAAATGATCCTAATGGTATGGTGTATCATAATGGCATCTACCATCTTTTTTATCAGTATCATCCTTATAGTTCTGTTTGGGGTCCTATGCATTGGGGACATGCGACAAGCAAGGACCTGATCCATTGGAACAGGCAACCGATAAAAATTTTTCCCGATAGTTTGGGAACCATTTTTTCCGGAAGTGCAGTTGCAGATAAAAAAAATACGTCAGGATTTGGTAGAAATGGCCTGGCACCATTGGTAGCCATTTTTACACAACATAAAGAAGGAGATAAGAAGGGTGACAAAAATTATTCTCAACATCAAAGCCTTGCTTATAGTCTTGATAATGGGAAAACATGGACAAAATACGCTGGCAACCCGGTATTGAAAAGTCCGGGTATTCCTGATTTCAGAGATCCTAAAGTGATTTGGCATGAACCAACAAAAAAATGGATTATGTCTCTTGCTGTTGTTGACAGAATCTACTTTTATTCATCACCTGATCTGAAAAATTGGAACAAGGAAAGTGAATTTGGAGAATCAGCAGGTGCTCATGGAGGAGTTTGGGAATGTCCTGACCTGTTTTCATTGAAATATAATGGAAAGCTGATTTGGGTTTTGATTGTTAACCTAAATCCTGGTGGCCCCAATAGGGGTTCGGGTACCCAATATTTTTTAGGTGACTTTAATGGAAAAGAATTCTTGCCATATAATACGAAGACTAAATGGGTGGATTATGGGCCTGATAATTATGCTGGTGTTACCTGGTCGAATACAGGTAACCGAAAAATATTCCTGGGTTGGATGAGTAATTGGGCTTATGGAGAACGTGTTCCAACAGAAACATGGAGAAGTGCAATGACAATACCAAGGGAATTAAAAATTGTAGAGGTTGACAATGATACATTAGTCGCTTCAACGATCGTTAAAGAGATCGCAACTCTTAAATCCCGCGCGGTGGTGTTCGATAAGGTTGCTTTATCAAAACCATTTGAGATCGGAGGGAAAACAGGAACCATAAAATTTCCATGCCTCTTTAATCTTTTTGCTGATTCTACAAAAGATTTGTCAATCACAGTTTCAAATGATGCAGGAGAAAAATTAGTGATCGGTTATGATGAATTGAATAATCAATATTTTATTGATAGGACCCACTCGGGTAATACCAGTTTCCATAAGGAGTTTGCCGGTAAGCAGGTAGCACCCCGATTCGCTGCCAGTTCTAAAATGGATATTTCATTGTTAATCGATGTAAGTTCGGTCGAATTATTTGCTGATGATGGTTTGACGGTAATGACAACGATATTCTTTCCGACAAAACCTTATACAAAAATCGAGATTGAATCAGCCGATGGAGGAGTTATTAAAAAAATGGAGTATATGAGCTTGAAAAGTATTTGGAAATAAAAGCCCCGCTATGGAAAAAAACGACGTTCAACTATTTTCTGTTGACAGATCATGAGTGAATATAAATATATAGGTGATCGTGGTACATTAAAGTCCTACAAAGGGCGTCTTTGCTATGCAGTTCGACGAGCTGATGGAAAATGCATTCGTGGAAAGAATGGGAATATGCTTGTAAGTTTTGAAGATCATAAGGTGGTGGTGCAAGCAAGATTATTAAGGAAAATAAAAAGGCTCCAGGGAATGAATGGGACAACGTGATATGCTCGCAAGAAATTATCCAGCGCATATCCTTCGACATTAACTTTTCTAAACTTCTGCGTTGACAGTTCCTGGATCTTTCACATACAGTGATTTCAAAAAGTGTACAAAGGGCGATATCCTGTGAACATTATACGTGCAAGCTGCCTGGATTGCGTAGACGTTCTATTTTTTATGCTATTAATCGGGAATTAAATTCATTTTTTTCATAAACGCATCGTATCGAGGGTCGGCATAAAGATTTTTCATCAACGGATCACCTTTTAAAAAGACCAACCAACCATCACCTCTTTGGTAAGCGGTTTCTAACCATTGCAGTGCTTTATCGTTTTCTCCCCTATAAGCATGAAGTTCCGCCAACAGATAACTCCATTCTTTTTCAAACTTGAAAGTGAAATTGTTCAATGCTTCGTTTGCTTCTTTTGTTTTACCCAGGGCATGAAAAACAAGTGCCAATCCAAAGTTCCTGAATACTTCCAAATTTTCTTCCTGCATTTCTTTCATAGCCATTTCCAGTTTTCCAGTCAGTAAATAATTTCTGCCCAAATACATATGGGCTCGTTGGAATTGAGGATTTAGCTCAAGCGTTTTTTTGAGATACGCAGTAGCTTCTTCGAACCTTCCCGCATGCGATAATATATTTCCAAGGTTTAAATGATTTAATGGGCGTAATGGTTCAAGCTCGATACACTCTTTCATATATTTTATCGCCTCATCCCATCGCCCGGTTGCGAAGTAAAGGCTTCCGCCTAAACCATAAAGGATGCCCGGATTCTTAGGTTCAAGTGAAAACGCTTTCATATAATGTTCCTCAGCAGCCTTCCAATCGAATTTGTCATATAGATATCCATCTGCGAGTTCCATATATCCTTCGGCAAGATTTTTATCCAATGCAATTGCTCTTAAAGCTGCCGCTTTCGCTTCGTCACGACCGGCTCGCCTGTCAATATAGTTTTGCCATGCTTGCCTGGATACAGCATTAGAGAGTCGCACCCAGGTGCGTGCATCTGTTGAGTCAATACTCAACGCCTGGCGGTAAAAATCAACTGCCTTAGCAACATTTTCTTTATCGAGTCTGTCAAAGAAATAATTCCCCTGTAACACGAGGTTGTAAGCCTCCACGTTACCACTACCCGAAGCATTCATTAAAGGGAATTGCAATAGTCTAAGTTTTAATTGCTGCACAACTTTTTGAGCAATCTCATCCTGTAATGCAAAAATGTTATTCAAATCACGGTAATAAGCCTCGGTCCACACCGACTTACCATCAACCGCCTTAATTAATGTAGCAGTAACGCGGATCTTATTCCCGTCCTTCTGAACACTTCCTTCCAGCAAATGAGCTACATCCAATTTCTGACCTATTGTACGCAAATCCTCATTCTTTCCTTTGAAAGCAAAAGATGAAGTGCGGCCGATCACTTTCAATTCAGGAATTTTTGTCAGCATATTTATTAGTTCTTCACTCAATCCATCACTAAAGTATTCCTGTTCTTTATCGTTGCTTCTGTTCTCAAAAGGTAGTACAGCAATCGATCTATCAATGATCTCGTTATTCGCAGTAGTTACATTCGTCTTTTTTGAGCCCTGAAAAATTAAATAACCGACTATGGTTATTACTACGACTCCAAGGAATATGTAAACGATATTTTTTCGTTTAATTGATTTAAGTGGTCGGTGGGTTGCTGGAGGAGAGCCATCGAATTTGATCCGATATATCCTGACAGGTTCTCTTACATTCTTTAGATTTTCCGTCTTGACAAATTCCGTTTGAATGTCATTTTTGTTGGAAACATTGTGGTGAACAACTTCGGAAACAAAAACGGAACCAGGCAACGCAATGGTTTGTATCCGGGAGGCAATGTTTACGGCATCACCAAAGAGGTCATTCTCCTCAATTATCACTTCGCCCTGGTGGATTCCGATACGCAGTTGAAATTCTTTAGCTGTATTACATGTCTGCTGGATCTTTATTGCCGCCTTTACAGCATCAGATACAGTCTTGAAGCTCGCCATCACTCCGTCGCCAAGTTCTTTTATCCAGATACCGTTGAACTCTTCAATTATTGGTTTTTGGATTTGCCTGTTTTTATTCAATAAATCAAATGCTCTTTGTTCATCCTTTCCCATCAAGGCAGTATAACCGACTATATCGGTGAACATAATAGCGGCCAGTTGGCGGGATTGTGACATAGCGATAAAGCTAAAAAATACTACCCAGAAGTTGCCCCTAAAAATCGAGCGCCGATCAATAATTCCAGACGAACAAGTTTCACCTCGAATGAAAGGGTCAATCTTTATTCGACCAACAAGGGAAATAGTCTAACAGGACAAACGCACGGGCCTCATTATAA
>CBFGXP010000222.1:0-6225 GCA_965652775.1 uncultured bacterium | reverse complement strand
ATGCCGTGTGCAGGTTTGATCTTTTTGTGTTCATCATGGCTATACGTTTTTTAAGTATTGACTGGTTATAATTTGTGGTTAAACTCAACGGGAAATGTGGCGCCGATACTTGCACGAGGCTCAGCTGGTAACGCTGCTTATCAATTTTCTTTTGTTGCATCAGCTGGTCATCGGTAAGAAATTCAAGATTGCTTTCGATCTCGCGGCGGTAGATCCATGCAAATGGATTGAACCATTGAAAGATCAGCAGCAGCTCGGCGATAATAATATCGACAGTATGTTTTTGATTGATATGGATTTTTTCATGCAATAAGATCTGGTTATAAGTTTCCCATTCATATTTTGCAGGGTTGATAAAAATATTATTGCCAAATGAACAAGGCGCTTTATCACCACTAACTTCTACGATGCGGTACGGGCCATCGATGATAACCGGGTTACGATAGGCACGCCATAATAAAAGTGCAAGCTGGAAAACAAAACTGGCAGCAAATACAATAACGCCAAACCAATAGATCCAGAACAACCATGTCATCAGCTGCGCAAAAGAAAACTTTGCAGATGAAGACTGCGCAAGATTGTTCCCGTTATCAGAAGCAGGTGCATCCTGTTTTACCACAGGTGTTACCGGTTGCGCCGCATTGGTCGTTTCAGTTTTCACGTTTGCCGTTTCACTTTTCACCGTTACTGGTTTCCTCAACGAAAACTGCTGGGGCACCTGCAATAATGGCAATGCAAAAGAGATAGCAAGACAAGTGATCAGCATATAGCGGTTCACTTTGTAAAAAGTTTCGCGGCGCAGCAACAGTTTATAAAAAGCCAGGCAGGCAAGGAGTATCACAGCGACATTAATAATATATGGCAGTGTCATTGATTGTCCGTTTTAATCATTTGAAGAATTTCCTTCAATTCGTCTTCAGTCAGGTTTTGTTCTTTGGCAAAGAAGGCCAGCATCCGCGGATAGGAGTTATCGAAATACTGGCTAACGATATCTTTCATCGCATGCTTTTGATAACCTTCCCGGCTGATGATGGGGAAATAGCGATAAAGATTGCCAACGCTGTCATGATCTAAAAAACCTTTTTCTTCAAGGATCTTCACCATGGTAGCAACGCTATTATAATGTGGTTTTGGATCGGGCAGGTGAGGGATCACTTCTTTGATGAATGCTTTACCAAGTTCCCAGTATACCTGCATGATCTGCTCTTCTCTTTTCGCCAACTTTTGCATCGATAACTAATTTGACACAATGTTAGTACTAATTGATTAGGAGAACAACTAATTTATTAGGAGCAAAAGATAATAAAGTTAAGAATATCCGTTATATCAATTGATTTTTAATTAATTAGGAAAGGAAAATTTTTTCTTAAGGCTGTCAAAATCGGGGATGAGTGGAATAAAATAATGATGTCATGCTGAGCTTGTCTAGGCATTGCTCAAGAACAGGGTTTTTGAAAAATTATGTATTAATCTTGATTTCTTGACCAATCCCGATAGCTATCGGGACGACGTCCGTTCATGGTTCAATAATTCTATTCAGCATTTCATTTATCTTTATTGCAAGGCCAACCTGATTAGGGTTGGTCTATTTTTTAATATTGAAACTTGAGGACGCAATTTGCGACCTCAAAAAACCCATCGCAATTTGCGGCGAGTTAAATAATCTTGGATGTAGTCAAAAATTGTGATGACATAAATTTGAGATATGACAAACCTAATGGTTATCCAGGAAAAAATTTATGAGCTAAGAAGCCAGAAGGTTATGTTTGATTTTGACCTCGCTGACCTTTACCGTGTTGAAACTAAACGTTTGAAAGAAGCAGTAAGGAGAAATAAGAAAAGATTTCCAGCGGATTTTATGTTCGAATTGACAAAAAAAGAATGGACAAACTTGAGGACGCAATTTGCGACCTCGAGTTGGGGAGGCCAGCGTTACCCTCCATTTGCTTTTACCGAGCATGGAGTTACTATGCTTGCTAGTGTATTGAATTCTGACCGAGCTATCAAAATGAATATTGCAATTGTTCGTGCGTTTATTTCTTTAAAACAAATGGCTCTCCAACACAAAGATCTTGCGGAGCGGTTAGAAGAACTGCGCAAAGAGCTCCATGAAAGAATTGGTGAGCATGATACACAGTTGGCAGCTATTTATGATGCTATTGAGAATTTACTCGAAGATAAAACTGAAAAGAAAAACTGGGAAGAAAGAGAACGGATCGGGTATCGCCGATAATAAGTTCGATTTTTTATCTATGAAAAAAATTGCGGATCCTGACCGGGATCCGCAATCTTATTCTCTTTCACTCATCACTCACCACTCATCACTCATTTTAATACGCTTTCTTCTCCAACGCTGGCCTTGCAGGTTGTTTATATCCTTTTGTCTTTAATAGATTTTTTATTTCTTCAATTCCTCTTTGTAATTGTGGGTCTTTGCCCTTCGCCATCATACCCAGATCTTCCGGTACCGCAATATCAGGTTCCACACCATGACCTTCTTTGAACCATGTACCATCAGGATTATACATTCTGAAAGTTGGTACAGTAACTCCACCGCCATCTACCAAAGGAGGCACACCACTGATGCCGATCAATCCTCCCCATGTTCTTGCACCGATCAATGGCCCTAATTTTTTTCTGCGGAAATAATCAGGGAATGCATCACCACCTGATCCACTCCAACCATTTATCAGCATCACTTTCGGACCAAAATTCGCAAATGGTGGCCATGGCCAATCACTGCCATCACGGATTGCCCAGAATGCAAGTGGATCACGGTTTAGTATTTCTATAAAGCGATCGGGGATCTGCCCACCATCATTGAAACGTTCATCGATCACCAATGCTTTTTTATCCCATTGCGCATTGAACTGTCTTGTCAATTCATTTTGTCCATCAATACCTGTGCTTGGTACAAAAATGTAACCCGCTTCACCGTTTGTTTCTTCGTCCACTTGTTTACGCATGCTTTCGATCCATGCAAGATGACGCAGGCGGTATTCATCATCAAGCGTTTTTACAATTGCAGTTTTAGCGCCATCCCATGATGGGGTAGAATTGTAAGTAAGCTCAACTGTTTTATTGGCAAGACCGGTGAATGCAATATATGGTTCAGTCGAGGTGGTCAACGGCACTCCATTCACCGCTAAAATATAATCACCTTCATTGATAGTAACACCCGGCCGATCCAGTGCAGAGCGAACTTCTGCATCCCATGCAGCACCGCGGATGATCTTTTTAATTTTATAATTATCACCATCAGCCTGCCAGTCCACACCCAGGTAACCGACTGCTTTATTCTTTGCAGCTTCTACATCACCTCCACCCTGGTAAGTATGAGATGCATTCAATTCACCGATCAGTTCACCAATAACAAAATTGGCTTCTTCGCGGCTCATAGCGCCATCAAGCATTTTCAGGTAACGATCCTTTGCCTGTTTCCAGTCTACTCCGTGCATTCCTGCATCATAAAAATAATCACGTTCAAAACGCCATACATCCATAAATATCTGTTTCCATTCCTGCACAGGATCCACCATCATCTGCATATCAGCAAGCGGTAATGTTTTTTCAAACTTCTGGTTTTCGTTGGGTGGTATCACAACATAAGTTCCCGATTTGCCCACGAGTAATTTTTGTCCGTTGGCCGATAAGCGGGCATTATCTACCGCATCAACGATGGTCTTCTCTTCCTTTTTATCTATATCCCAATATTTCAAAGTCCCCTTACCATCAGGTGCACCGGTATTCGGGTATCTTACAAAAATGATCTTTCCCTTGGTAGCAGATAACCAACTATAATTACCTGCAGGAGCTGGTAATAATTCCAGTCTTTGTTCAATGCCATCAAAATCTATCGTGGTTCCCTTTGCATCAGGCTTTTTTGCAGTAGCCGAATCTTTTTTGTTTTTATTCGGATCATCTTTCGCCAGATCATCTCTTTTCATCGCAACCGTATCATTTTTTGGCGAAAGCACTGATGGCGTTTCTTTTTTCAGCGTAACTACTGCGATCTGCGTGGCATTGGGGTAAATAAATGTATTATCAATATCACTGTAGTTTGGTTTGAAAGATTGATTGGTGAAGAAGTATAAATATTTTCCTTCGGGATCAAAGACAGGATTAAAGCCTCCGTAGAACCCGCTGGTTACGGTGTTCCTTTTTTTATTGGTATAATCATAAACATAGATGGCCTGGTGCTGGTTCTCGAGATCACGGGCATAAGCCATCCACCGGCTATCAGGTGACCAGCTGACTGTAAAACCTTCCAGTCGTCCATGTGTAAAGCGCAGTGCCTTGTCAACATCAATAGTTTGTTTGGTGGTGATATCAAAGATCCTTATCCGCATTGCTTTATCAATAAATGCGATCTTCTTACTATCGGGAGACCAGAAAGGACGATAACGATAACCTGGTCCATAGTCAGTCAGTTTCTTTGTTGAATTTTCTTTATCTGCATCCATCAGCCACAATTCGTATTCACCTGACTGGTCACTCCAGTAAGCAATATATTTTCCATCGGGCGACCATGCAGGATAACGTTCAGCAGCACCGGAAGTTCTTGTCATATCTTTTACATAACCATTTTCTGCAGGCACAGAAAATACATCGCCTCTTGCCTGTATCAATACCCTGTTACCGTCGGGACTGATCGATACCTGCTGTACGAGCTTTTCGGCTGATTCGATTTTTGGTTTCAGCATGGCTTTGTCGGTGATCACGTTAATGCTGATTGTTTTTTGTTTCCCGGTAGAAATGGAATACAAGTACATTTTACCGCCGGCTTCAAAAACAATATCATCTGGTCCAAGCGAAGGATAATGCACATCATCATCCTTAAAATTGGTAAGCTGGGTATATGCTTTTGAAGAAAGATCATATTTCCAGAGATTCATTCTTAGTTCTGTTCCGCGGTCTGATAAGAAATAAAGCGAATTGCCATGCCACATAGGGAATTCATTACCCGCATCTGCTTCTGAGCCGATCGTTTTTGATTCGTGGCTGGTAAGATTGAAAATATTGATATCTGCTTTCCATCCACCGCGATAACGTTTCCAGTTGCGGCCCACCTGCGAACGGAATACAACAGCGATCTGTTTGCCATCAGGAGAATAAGAACCAAACTCGGCATAAGCCAATGGAAGCTTTTCAATGGCACCGCCATTAGCCGGCACAGTATAAAACTGGTTGAATCTTGCTTTACCGCTTTCGCGGGCGGATGCGAACAACACTTTTTTTCCATCGGTTGTCCAGTCAACAACACGGTCTGAATAACCATGACTTGTCAACCGTACCGGCACACCACCATTAACGGGTATAGTGTACGCATCGTTATTGCCATCATAATTACCACTAAAGGCAATACTCTTTCCATCGGGTGAAAATTTCGGATAGCTTTCTACACCAGCAGGTGAGCTAAGCTTGATAGCGGTGCCGCCTTCTTTGGGTATCACCCAAAGGTCATTGGCATAAGTAAATACGATCTGGGTTTGTGATACATCGGGGAAACGAAACAACCCGGCATCGATTTGGGCAAATAAATTTGCTGCAATAATAGTTGCAGCAAGGCAAGCAATTGTTTTTTTCATTAGCTATATTTTGATGTAAAGAAATTCGTAGAATTTAGTGGGGATTTTAAAGCTAAGGAAAAATCAGGTATTCTATTATTGAAAAGTATAAGCGGAAGAACTTTTTGGGAAAAAGGTAAAACATCAGAAAAATTCCAAAAGGTTTTTTATTATAAAGATGTCATACGGCCAGCACGTCTCGTCTTCTAAAAAGACTTTCTGTTCTTTTTGCCTTGATGCAAAAAGAACCAAAAAAATCAAGCCCGGCCCGATGCTCCGCCGGCCGGGCAGGCCAGCGCACATGAACAGTCTTTATACTTTATAAATGCATTTTTTATCGTACTAAAATGTGGAAGAGATTGCTTCGTGTCATTTTGGGATCTCTGGAGGCGCTGTCTTTTTCGTTTGCATTCTTTAAGAATGTTGATGAACTATAGAAGACGAAAAAGAAGGCGCTAATACATTCTTCAAATATCGATTGGAAACGCTACTGATGTTGATCAAGCGCCTTGTTTCGTCCGCCGATTTTGATACTATATCCAATCTCAGCCAGCAAGGACGAAACACAGCGCCTTTAGCAATTACTAATAGCACGAGACAAGCTCTGCGACCAATTATTGTCGATGTCGATGATAAGAATTGTTTAGCTCAGTTAACA
>CBFGXP010000221.1:0-6245 GCA_965652775.1 uncultured bacterium | reverse complement strand
CAGCAGCAATTTGCAGAGCAGAGAATAAATATGACTTTGCAAAAAAACATTGGGAGGTGCTGAGCAGATGGGTTGAGTTTTTGGTAAATGATGGGTTTGACCCCGCAAATCAATTATGCACGGATGATTTTGCGGGACACCTGGCGAGAAATGTAAATCTTTCGATGAAGGCAATAGTTGGTATCGCTGCTTATGCACAAATGGCAAAGGGTCTCGGTAAAAGAGGTGAAGCGGGAAAATATCATAATATAGCATCGGATTATGCAGCCCGCTGGATGCAGATGGCTGATGATGGCGACCATTATTCTCTCACATTTGATAAAAAGGGAACGTGGAGCCAGAAATATAATTTGGTCTGGGATAAATTACTTGATTTGGATCTTTTCCCTCAATCGGTTTATGATAAAGAGATCAAATTTTACCTGACAAAGCAAAATGCATTTGGACTGCCACTTGACAGCCGCCGAACCTACACAAAAAATGATTGGATAATCTGGACAGCGACTATGGCTAATGATCCAAAAGATTTTGAAGCATTGATAAAGCCTGTTTACAAGTTTGCAACTGAAACACCAACAAGAGTTCCATTAAGTGACTGGCATGAAACGACGGATGGCAAACAGGTAGGCTTCCAGGCGAGAAGTGTAGTCGGTGGATATTTTATAAAAATGCTGGAAAATAAATGGAAGAAATAACTATGAAGAAAAATATTGTTTATTTATTTCTCTTGTTTTCATCCTGCGCTTTCGCACAATCCTACGTGCCCGAAAAAACAAACGGTAAAATGAAAGTAAAGTCCGTTGTTCAGATCAAGGCTTATTCATTTAATTTAAAAGATGTAAAATTATTAAACAGCCCCTTCCGTCACGCCATGCAGATGGACAGCGCTTACCTGCTGCAAATAAAACCCGACAGGTTATTGCATCGTTTTCATAAACATGCAGGCTTGCCTGTTAAGGATTCGATTTATGGCGGGTGGGAAAAGCTCGGAATTTCAGGTCATACACTTGGTCATTATTTATCTGCCTGTGCCATGATGTATGCAGGCACGGGTAATGAAGAATTCAGGAAGAGAGTGGATTATACCATTGATGAGTTGCGCAAATGCCAGTTAGCGAGAAAAACAGGATACATCGGCGCGGTTCCCAATGAGGACACTGTTTTCGCACAGGTACAGCGCGGCGACATACGTTCAGCAGGCTTTGATCTTAATGGTTCATGGGTTCCCTGGTACACATTTCATAAAGTATTGGCAGGTTTGCTTGATGCTTATTTGTATTGTGATAATATTACCGCGTTAACTATCGCCGTAGCTGCTGCCGATTGGACGGGAACAATTGTAAACGGATTAACGGAAGAACAACGGTTGAAAATGCTCAATTGCGAACATGGCGGGATGAATGAAGCCCTTGCTAATATCTATGCGATCACGGGCGATAAAAAATATCTTGAGCTGTCACTGAAGTTTCATGATGATTTTGTTTTGGGAAAGCTTGCTCAGCGAATTGATCCGATGCCGGGCAAACATAGCAATACCAATGTGCCGAAAGCGATTGGGTGCTCCCGTCGCTATGAGATCACAGGTGATGAAAGGGATAAAACGATAGCTTCGTTTTTTTGGGAAACAATGGTAAAGCACCACACTTATGTAATCGGAGGAAACAGTAATTATGAATACTGTGGCCCGCAGGACTCACTAAGTGAAAGATTAAGTGATGCTACGTGCGAAACTTGTAATACCTACAACATGCTGAAGCTTACAAGACATTTATTCAGCTGGCAGCCGTCCGGTGAATTAATGGATTATTATGAAAGAGCATTGTATAATCATATTCTTGCTTCGCAAAATCCTGAAAATGGCATGATGACATATTTTGTTCCCCTGAGAATGGGTACAAAAAAACAATTTAGTAATGAGTTCAATACATTCACCTGTTGTGTTGGAAGCGGTATTGAGAATCATTCAAAATATTCTGAACAGATCTACAGTCATGGCGACCATGGAGAACTATTTGTGAATTTATTTATTCCTTCGATCGTAAACTGGAAAGAGCAGGGAATAATCCTTAAACAGGAAACAAATTTCCCTGAAAGCAATAGTTCAATCTTCACTTATCTCGGTGATATACCGAAAACTTTTACTTTGCTGGTCAGAAAACCTTTTTGGTCAACAGGAAGAACAAGATTTTTTATGAATGGGAGAGAGAATCAAAACATTAAATCATATGACAACAATTTTGAGTTTGATCGTATAGAGGGTTATATCCCGTTAAGAGTTACGATGAAGAAGAACGACAGGCTGGAAATGAGATTGAGTATGCATCTTTATGCAGAGGCGATGCCCGATAATCCAAACCGCATTGCATTCAAGTATGGCCCCGTAGTTTTAGCCGGTCAATTAGGAAAAGAAATGCCAGATCCGGTTTATGGTACTCCTGTTTTGTTAACTGATAATAAGAATATCAATGATTGGGTAAGACCTGCGGCTAATTCACCGCTGACATTTGAAATGAAGGGTGTAGGCAAACCGTTTGATGCAAAGCTGATCCCGTTTTATAAGACGTATGATCAATATTACAGTGTCTATTGGGATTATTTTACAAATGCGGATTGGGCAGCAAGACAAGGAGAATACGAGGCGGCGAAAAAAAGACAAAAGGAGATAGAAGAAAAGACAATTGATCATTTCAGAATTGGAGAGATGCAACCGGAAAGAGATCATAATCTGACAGCGAGTGAACAGAGTTATGTCAGCGATGCTGTTGGCATAAAAGGGAGAGAAGCAAGAAGAGGGAATTATTTTTCATTTGAAATGAAAACAAACCAGGTCATGAATTGTAATTTGTTATTAACCTATATTGGTGACGATAAAGACAGGAAGTTTGATATTCTTGTAGAAGGTGTGATAATTGCAACTGAAGATTGGAAAGGTGGCAAGACCGGGAAGTTTTATGATGTTGAACATAAGATCCCCGGTGAACTGTTAAAGGGAAAGGAAAAAATTACTGTCAGGGTTGAAGCAAATCATGGAAAGACGGCAGGGAGAGTGTTTGGTGCGAGAATCATTAACCCCCAAACCCCCTAAAGGGGGTTTGCTGTAGCACAGGGCCAACTAATTTGTAAAGTTTTTATAGTCCCGTTGGGACTAAATGTTTATAGAAAGAAATTAGTTAAAAATGAATAAAGAACCCCATAGGGGTTCAACATTTTGTTTGTAAAAAAAATGATTTCTTGAAGAAATTTCGGACAAGCACAATAGGATTGTTGTTGTATCCCGATTAGATCGGGACGACGCAAGAAAGGCTAAATAGAAAATCAAAAGCTGACTACATAAAAACTATGAACGTAACAATTATTGGGGCTGGGGTTATAGGATTGAACTGTGCATATTATTTACATAAAGCGGGACACAATGTAACCGTTGTTGACAAAGGTAATATCACCGATGGCTGTTCATTCGGTAATATGGGATATGTATCGCCATCACATTTTATTCCATTGGCGACGCCGGGAATAGTTTCAAAGGGATTAAAATGGATGATGAGCTCTTCATCGCCGTTTTATATAAAACCGCGGTTGAATCTTGACCTGGTGAAATGGGGAATGACTTTTTGGAAAAGTGCAACTGCAAAAAAGGTGGAAGAGAATGCCCCGCACATGAATAATCTTTTACAGCTGACAAGGCATTTGATGAATGATATAAAGATTGAATTGCCTGAGCCATTTGATATGACCGAAAAAGGTTGCTGGATGCTTTGGAAAAATGAAAAGACCGCGGATCATGAGAAGCATTTGGCAGACCAGGCAAATAAATTTGGATTGAAAACACTGATGTGCACACCACAACAAGTGCAGGATCATGAAACTGACGTTGAAGTAAATGTTGCAGGCGGTGTGCTTTATCTTGACGACTGCCATGTGAATCCGGCTAAGTTTATGCGCTCACTTTATTCTTATCTAAAAACTAAAGGGGTGCAATTTTGGTTGAATTCCGACGTAACAGGTTTCGAAACCGGGAATGGAAGAGTAAGTGCGGTGATCACTGATAAGGCAAAATTGGATTGCGAAGAATTGGTGATCGCAAATGGCTCATGGTTGCAGGGAATTTCTAATAAGCTCGGTATTTATGTGCCGTTGCAACCTGGCAAAGGTTATAGTATCGTGTATGAAGGTTTGCAAAAGAATCTGCAATACCCATCAATACTTGTTGATGATCGCACTGCGACTACGCCAATCAATGGTTGGTTACGGATAGGAGGTACTATGGAGTTAAGCGGGCACAGTGATAATATTTTGCCGAAAAGGGTGATGGCAATTTATGATGCATTTAAGAAATATTATCCCGCTATGAATTTACCGCAGCCCGATATAAACAAAGCATGGTTTGGTTACAGACCTGTGAGCCCGGATGGTATGCCATATATCGGCCGGCATAATAAATTCTCCAATCTTTCTTATGCAGGAGGACATGCGATGCTGGGCGTGACGGCAGCTGCAGGAACAGGTAAATTAATCGATGAGATCTTGTCAGGAAAAAAGCCGACGATCGAACTTTCTGCTTTTGATCCTGCAAGATTTTCTTAAATCTTGCCCGTTGATACAAAGTCTTATAAAATAAAGTCCCGGACTTCTTACTTTTATGACAGTTATGGATTGTACTTCTACACGGATACCTTACAGGCAAACAGGATCATTTAGTAAAACCGTGGTTGATTATATTGACCACGATCCCGCATTAAAAGAGTTCTATAAATATCCAACGACAATACAAGGAATCAAGAAAGCGATCGAAGACAGGAAGCAATTCAACTATGATCGCAAGGTGTTGGTGAAGGAATTGAAAAAGCAGTATGCTTTGATTAAGGCTTCAAAGAAAACAATGGATAATATTGAAGCACTGGATCTGGAAAACACTTTCACAATTACCACGGCCCACCAGAATAATATTTTTACAGGGCCTCTTTATTTTATTTATAAAATCTTGCACACCATAAAGCTGGCAGAATATTGTAAGACGAATTTACCCGGGTATAATTTCGTACCTGTATTTTATATAGGTAGTGAAGATGCAGATCTTGATGAATTAAATCATATTTATTTGGGAGGCGAGAAGCTTGCCTGGAATACAAAACAGACCGGTGCTGTAGGAAGGATGAAAGTTGATAAAGAACTGATCAAGCTGACCGGGTTAATGGATGGACAGCTTTCGGTTTTACCATTTGGGAATGAGTTCGTGACTTTGGTGAAGGAGTGTTACAAAGAAGGCGATACGATCCAGGCATCGACTTTCAAAATTGTAAATGCCTTATTTGGAGAATATGGTTTAGTTGTATTGTTGCCGGATAATGCTGAATTAAAGCGACAGATGATACCGCTGTTTAAAGATGATCTGCTACACCAGGCTGCATCGGGCATTGTAGAGAATACGGCCGAAAAATTAAGGAATGCCGGGTATAAAGTGCAGGCAAATCCAAGAGAGATCAACCTGTTTTATTTAAAGGATAATGTAAGAGAGAGGATTGAGAAAGTGAGTGAAGAGTGGAGAGTCGTGAACGGTAAGGAAAGATTTTCAGAAACTGATATTATTAAAGAACTGGAAGGGCATCCTGATCATTTTAGTCCGAATGTGATCTTGCGTGGACTTTACCAGGAATCAATTTTACCAAATCTTGCTTTTGTTGGGGGAGGCGGGGAAACGGCCTATTGGTTACAATTAAAAGAGCTGTTTGATCATTACAATGTTCCGTTCCCAATGCTGGTACTGCGAAATTCATTCTTGGTGGTTGAAAGGAAGTGGCAGGAAAGAATTTCAAAACTTGGATTCACAATTGAAGATTTCTTTTTACCGAACGAAGAATTGCTCAACCGGGTTGTAATGACTG
Source organism: uncultured bacterium (assembly GCA_965652775.1). Lineage (GTDB taxonomy): Bacteria > Bacteroidota > Bacteroidia > Chitinophagales > Chitinophagaceae > VBAS01. The sequence continues at coordinate 363 of CBFGXP010000221.1, read as the reverse complement.
AAAGTAAGAATGAGGTTAAACTTAATGGTTCATTATCTGAGCTTGAGCAAATGTATGAAAGCTTTAAAAAACAGGCATCAGCAGTGGATAGCAGTTTGGAAAAACATGTTGAATCCTTAAAGCTTCAAACTGTTCATCGCTTACAGGAACTGGAAAAGAAAATGCTTCGGGCAGAAAAAAGAAAGTTTGCAGATCAACAACGACAGATCAATACGATCAAAGAACATTTGTTCCCCGGGAATGGATTACAGGAGAGACATGATAATATTGGTTATTATTATGCAAAGTGGGGGAGAGAGTTTATTCAAAAACTGTATGAGTGTTCATTAAACCTGGAGCAGGAATTTGTTATTCTGCGAGAGA
>CBFGXP010000220.1:0-6272 GCA_965652775.1 uncultured bacterium | reverse complement strand
ACAATGATTTAAACCTGAGAATAAAGCTGGATAAAACTTATAAGGCTAATGAAAATTATATTATATATATTGAGTACACTGCGAAACCGGACGAATACCAGGCGAAATATGGAACTGATGATTTTCTTGGCATAAAAGGAATGTATTTTATCAACCCAACCGGTGAGGAAAAAGACAAACCCACCCAGATATGGACACAGGGTGAAACCGAATCAAGTTCCGTTTGGTTCCCTACGATTGATAAAACAAGTCAAAAAACTACCCAGGAACTTACAGTCACAGTTGATAATAAATATGTGACCCTTTCTAATGGTAAGCTGATGAGTCAAAAAAAGAATTCAGATGGCACAAGAACAGATTACTGGAAAATGGATTTGCCTCATTCTCCATACCTTTTCTTTTTAGGGGTCGGTCCTTATGCTGTTGTTAAAGATACATGGAGAGGTAAGGAGGTAAATTATTATGTAGAGCCGGAATACGCTTCAGTGGCAAAGAAGATTTTTGGCAACACGCCTGAAATGATGGAATTTTTTTCAAAGATAACAGGCGTTCCTTTTCCGTGGGTAAAATACTCGCAGATCACTGGTCGTGATTATGTGGCTGGTGCAATGGAAAATACAACCGCCACTATTCACCAGGAGAGTGCCCAGCAGGATGCAAGAGAATTAGTTGATGGAAATATCTGGGAAGGAACTATTGCACACGAATTGTTTCATCAATGGTTTGGTGACTATGTCACAGCAGAAAGCTGGAGCAATCTTACGTTGAATGAATCTTTTGCCGATTACAGCCAGACACTTTGGGAGGAATATAAAAACGGTAAAGATGCGGGTGATGCTGAAAATTACCAGGGTATGCAGGGTTATCTGCAAAGTGGAAGTGAGTCAAAAGATCTTGTTCGCTTTTTCTATTCGGACAAAGAAGATATGTTTGACCAGGTAAGCTATCAAAAAGGTGGACGAATCCTTCACATGCTGAGAAATTTTGTAGGTGACAGCGCTTTCTTTAAATCTCTTAATCTTTATCTCACAACAAATAAATTCAAATCCGCCGAAGCACATCATTTACGACTTGCCTTTGAAGAGGTGACTGGTCGTGATCTGAACTGGTTTTTTAATCAATGGTATTTTAATAGCGGGCATCCATCAGTTACTATCGATTATGTATACGATGATGCCGCAGGGAAAGTGAATGTCATTATCAAACAAACGCAAAAAAGCGGAAACCTGTTTATTCTCCCGATCGCTGTGGACATTTACAATGGTACCACTAAGACCCGTCACAATGTATGGGCAAAAAATGCAGTTGACACTTTCACGTTTACCTACGGCAAGCGTCCGGATCTTGTAAATGTAGATGGCGATAAAATTTTATTATGGAATAAGAAAGATAATAAGACACTTGACGATTTTATTCATCAATATAAATATGCCGGCAAGTATTTGGACAGGCTGGAAGCAATCCAATTTGCTTCGCAAAACCAGGATGATCCAAAAGCCGTTGATCTATTAAAGACTGCATTAAAAGATAAATATCATGGACTTCGCAATGCGGCAATTTTTAGTTTAGATCTCGAAAATGAAAAAGTGAAACAAGCAGCAGAGCCGATACTTGCTGATCTTGCAAAAAATGATAAAAAATCAACCGTACGGGCAAATGCTATTGGCTTGCTTGGCCAATACAAAAAAGCTGAGTATGTACCATTATTCAAAAAAGCCACAACTGATTCCTCTTACTCAGTTGCTGGAAATGCATTGAATGCATTATTAGAAGTTGATAAAGATGCAGCAACTACTATTGCAAAACAATTGGATAAACAACCAGCTAAAGGTGCATTGAAAAATTCATTACAGAGTGTAAAAGCTGCTTCAGGTGATGAAAGCCTTGAAGAAGAAATAATCGGCGCTTTCAACAAACTACCGGTATCACAAGCAAAATTCAATGCGCTTGGTTCACTTGGCATCTATCTTGGCGCACTAAAAAATACCGAAAAAGTAAAAGCTGCAGTCGATGAAATAATAAAATTCCGTGAAGCCATTCCACAACAATTCAGAAAACAAACCGACCCTTACATAAATGAAACATTACAAAATATTGCTACGAAAAAAGAGGAAGCCTTAAAAGGAGATGGAAGCAATACAGCTTTGAAAGAGTTAGTAGATTATATCAAATCAAAAATTCCAGCTGGAGAAAAGAAAGGATTTTAAAGAATCTCTTTTAACGAGGTTAAAGCCATTCTTTTAATACGAATGGCTTGTCTTGTTTCGGTACTAATATTAAAAAGTTTTTTAAACAATCCTTCCCCTAATTGCTTTTGCCACAGCTTCTGACTTTGAATGAACGTGAAGCTTTTTATAAATATTTTTTATATGCACATTTACAGTCTCAATACTGATGAAACATGAATCAGCGACCATTTTATAACTCATCCCTTTTACAAGACAAGTAAGGATCTCCTTTTCCCGGGCCGAGAGATCAAATATTTCTTTGCTCGTTGTATCGGGACGATCCCTCACCATTTTCAACACACGATTGGCTATAGAAGGAGTCATCGGGCTTCCCCCTTCATAAATTTCTTTGATAGCGTCCATAATTTCAGCCGGAGACGTATGCTTGAGAATATATCCTTCAGCACCAGCACAAATTGAACTGAATATTTTTTCATCATCATCGAAAATCGTTTCCATTAGTACCTTGACTTCCGGAAACTCTTCCTTGATCATGCCTACAGCTTCAATTCCATTAATGCCGGGCATTTCAATATCCATTAAAACAACATCAGGCTTATCTTGTGAAATATTTTTTAAAAGATTATTGCAATTCGCATAGGCTCCTACACATTCAAATCCTGGAGTACCTCCGATCATTGCAGCAAGTCCTTCACGTAAACTTCTATTATCTTCAAATATGGCAACTTTGATCTTCATAAAACTTTGCTTAAGTGTTTAACATCAACTCGATCTCCGTCCCTCCGCCATTGGAGGATATAATATTCAGTTCAGCGCTGATCTCTTTTGCCCTTTTGGTCATATTCATCAATCCATTACCCAATGTTTGCGCGTTTACAGGAATACCTTTTCCATTATCCCGGATCCTAAGCATAATAATTTTATTTTTTTCATATAATAAAATCGAAACACGGGATGCTTCTGAATATTTTACAACATTTGTGATCGCTTCTTTAAAAACAAGATAAAAATTCTTTCTTACCTGCATAGGTAATGCAATCGAATTTAATTTTTCATCCACTTCAAATGTATATTCCACCTTCTTTGCTTTTAATAATTGATAAGCAAACGATCGCATCCGGATAATTATTTTTTCAAATGAATCATTCTCAGGATTGATGGTCCATACGATATCACTCATGCTTTCGATGATCTTTCTTGAGTTCGCTCCGATCATTTCCAGCGCCGGAATTTCTTTTCCTGCCTGTTGCTTTGCGACTTCACTATAAATAGAAATGCTGTTCAAGGTAGAACCAATATCATCGTGTAGATCGCTGGCAATATTGTTGCGGATAGTTTGCAATCGCCTCAATTGATGTAGCCGAAAACGGTAAAGGCCATAAAAACCCAAACCGATTGCTGCAAGAACGAGACCTCTGAACCACCATGTTTGCCAATAAGGAGGAAGGATCACAATATTAAATTCATCAACCTTGTCAGAATAATCTCCAAAAACATTTGAAGCCCTTAACAATAGTTTGTATTTGCCCGCGGAAAGATCAGTGACCGATAATACAGGCTTTCCATTGATCTTATTCCAGGCGGTGTCTTCTCCTTTATACATTGCATATTCATAAATTACCTGATCCGGCGCAGATACAGAATAATCCGAAAATGCAAACTGAATATTATTATAGCCATTGTATTTTAAGATTAACCCATTTTTATTCTTTAGCGAGTCAAAAGGCAGATTCTTATCGTCTACCTTAATAAAAGAATACTTAACGTTGCCCGGCTTTCTCCGGGCAATAGCAGAAGAAAGGTTGAAAGTCAAAAATCCATGATTATCATGTGACATAAGAATCATCTCCCCGTGTTCATTCACCAATGGCCTGGATTGGAACACAGCCAATTTCCATTTAAAATTTTCACCCGCTAAAAGCACGTTCTGCACCCCAGTAACTTTATTCATTATATAAATCTGCGAGGGTAGTACAAGACACAACCAATCACCATATAAACCACCGCCAACGGGACCAGAAGGTGGCAATTTTCTCTGAAATACCTCAGAAAAAGTGGTCGCCAGATTTGTTCTTGTATTAAATAGCATTGCAAAAAGCCCGGCTTTAAAATAGATATTTGTTGAATCAAGACTATACATATTGTAAACTGCACCGGGAATAAGACAATCTTCCTGATCGAGACAAGTTTTAAAAACTTTATCGATCTTTTTCGTTTCAAGATTGATCTTATATAATTCCCTGTCCTGGAAAAATGAGATCCAGAAAGTAGAAGAATTTTTGTGAAGCAATGTAGGAAAATCATAGCCTTTGATCAGATTGGCAGGGTGCGACTTCTTTTCCCGTGGTTTACATATATAAATTGAATCGAGTTTATCTATTAACGGGTCATAAGAATATAGATTACCATTAGAAAATAGCCAATAAACATTGTGCTTGTCTGGGGAGCCATAACGCCATACTCTGTGTCTGAAATCTAATTTGAGTTCTATAATATTGAAAGTCTTCAAATCGACACAAAAATCCTTAATGACAACGTTTCTGAAATCAAGGGGTTCCTGTTCTGGTTTTAAAAAAGCAATGAAGGATGTATCAGGATCAAACTCCTGCCTGAAATACGCTGGATATTGTTTCCATTGATCATTAAATAATGCATTTTTTATGTGGAGATTACTATCGAAACAAATTAGTTTCGGTTTCCCCGGGTTTTGCTGTAGCAAAAAATACTGGTCGTTCGCACCCCTCTCAAAGAAAATATTTTGTCTTGCCTCTCCGTCATTCATATAATCCTGAGGCTTGATACCGCCAAACGACAATGTATCAAAATATATATGTCTGAAAGCAGTTTCTCTTTTTTTAATCATTGACAATTTCTCATATCCTATTGTCCATAACGAAATATTGCTGTTGACGTCATTTAGTCCTTTATCTACATCAAAAATCCTGATATCTCCAACCGGAAGCGATTCCAAATCATTAGTTAGAAATCGCATTTTATCTGGACCGCTGTCGATATTCACGATATATTTATCTGCAACTTTCACCCACAAGTTATTATGCATGTCGATCTTGACAGGTGCAAGTATGTGCCTTTTTGCCCCATTGGAATCAGGCTGAACTTTGAGATTTCCAGTAAATGAATAAAAAATGCTTTCGCCTGTGCTCAAATTCATTTTTTCCAGGTAACGACCTGGCCCATTGGTTATCCAAAAACTATTTTCTTTTACGGAGTATGTTAAATTTAAAAATCTTTGAAAACGATTATCAGCAAACCGGGGTAATTCGCCTTTCCATGAACAGCTTATTTTTCCATTGTGAAGGTCGTAATGCCAGATGCCTCTATTATCCCTTGTGGTGCCCCAAAGATTTCCTTCTTTATCTGCAACAATCTGGGTCCATCTTGTATTTACGTAAGCCTTTTTCTCCTTGTCAATAATGACTTGTCGAATATTTCCGGATCTCCAATCAAATAGAAAAAATCCTTCAATTTCAAACCCAAGAAAGATGATAAAGCCGGGTGGTCCCGGAAAGAGGCAGGTTATTGCAGCAGGTAAATTTTTTATGCCTGGAAATTTTTGTTTTACAGAAATAAAATTTTCTGACCGTGGATCGAATACAAACAGGCCGTACTCTGTTGCCAGCCATATTGATCCGTCGTCTGTGATTTCAATATCATTTATACGAAATGGATTATCGACAGGCGTCTTTAAATCGTAAGCTTTCCAATTCACACCATCGAAAGAATATATCTCGGTAAAAAATTGAAACCAGTATAAACCATTTTTATCTTTCTTGAAATCGTGTAGCTCATATTTAGAAATTTCAGTATTGTAAAAGCTGGTGACATAATAATCATCGTTCATATTCTTGACCGGAAAAGATTGAGCCGAAGCAGTTAAAGTTAAAGACAGCACATATAAATGCAGGAGCCTTCTCATACCTATAAAGGTATTCTAATTTTTTCTTGGTATTCAATACCCAAAACATGGTATTTACCCTTCCATCATAGTCACAATTAACAAGGATTGGGTATTGTCGCTGCCTGTTGATAATAGCATTTTTGTATAGAACAATTAAACATGAT
>CBFGXP010000219.1:0-6294 GCA_965652775.1 uncultured bacterium | reverse complement strand
AGCGATAACCAACGGAATCCTTTCTATATAAACCGACACTTACTATTCATTTCTCTTATAATCGTGATCTTCATAAAACCGTTCTTCAAATGTAAATTTTGATGGCTTTCCATACTTCAAAACCACAAAAACCATATAGATAACAATAAAAGGTGCAAGAATAAACATTGCAATGATCGCTTCATCAGGAACACCCATGTAAGGAGAAACTTTAAAAAATAATAAGTATAAAGTTGCCAGGGTTATGACGATTGCTGGTTTTTTCATGGCGACACGTTTTAATAGCAGAATAAATCCTCTCTGCCATAACCAAAACAATTAGTTTGCCAAATGTCTGACGCCGTTAATGACTTTAACTTTGATTAAGACAAATAGACGTTAATGTCAGTTGGCTAAAAATAAATTCCGACCGGTTGCTCTACTTTTATCTTCGTGTTCATTCAATTGTCAGTATTCTTTTATTAGTGCCGGTAACGAAGGCCGGCCGATTTTTAATCCGTTTGTTTAAATCACCGATAACCGGCAACTTTGCGCCAATAATTTTTACAACAACTGCTATATGATCAGGATAGGATTAATACGAGAGGGGAAAATTCCGGCAGATAACCGTGTTGCCTTGACACCGGCTCAATGCAAATGGATCCATAAAAACAGCGCTGATGTTGAAATCATTGCTCAAAGCTCTCCGGTACGTTGCTTTACCGATCGTGAGTATGAAGGGGCCGGTGTGAAAGTAAAAGATGATATGGGTGACTGTGATATTTTATTAGGGATAAAGGAAATTCCGATTGAGCAATTATTGGCTGGTAAAACTTACCTCTTTTTTTCACATACTAAAAAGAAGCAGCCACAGAATCAAAAAATGCTGCAGGCTATTCTTGATAAAAAAATTACCCTGATCGATTATGAATGCCTGGAACATGAAGATGGACAACGCATCATCGGTTTTGGTTTTTTTGCAGGTATTGTTGGTGCCCATAATGGTATGATGGCATATGGGAACAGGACTGGATTGTATAAACTTGACCGGGTCTATAAGCAAAGAAGCTTTCGTGAGCTCATTCACTCTTATTTTGGCATGCGGTTACCAAATGTAAAGATCGCTGTTACTGGTTCCGGCAGGGTTGCACATGGAATTCTTGAGATCATGAACCTGATGGGCATACATGAAGTAGAGCCTGATGATTATTTGATAAGAAGGTTTGCATATCCGGTTTATACACAGTTAAAAGGCGCCGACTTGTATACACGAAAGGATAACGGGAAATATAAAAGATTAGAGTTCCATGAACACCCGGAATTGTATAGTTGCGATTTTTTACCATATGCTGAACAAACTGATATTCTATTGAACGGTGTCTATTGGGATAAAAATGTTCCGCGGCTTTTTGAAAAAGAAAATGTTAAGGACGACACATTTATCATACGGACTATCGCCGATATTACAGACGATAAAGGCGGGTCGGTGCCCATTAATCTCGGCGACCAAACAATAGAAGATCCGGTTTATGGTATTGACCGCGTGACATTAGAAAAAACACAACCCTATTTACCAGGATCAATAGATATAATGGCGGTTGGAAATCTTCCAAATGAATTGCCAAGAGATGCTTCGCGGTATTTTGGTGAACAATTGATCAAACATGTGCTCGAGGACCTTGTAGGTAACAGTTCTCCAATAATTGAAAGGGCGACAATTGTAAAAAGTGGGCATCTTACTCAACATTATGAATACATGAAAGATTATGCCGCGGGAATGTAGTTTAAAGTTGAAAGTTAAAAGTTGAAGGTTGAAGTTCTATAAGTGCAGGTAATATTCTTGTAAGAGTTTTACAAATTCATTTGTATATTGTTCCCTCTCATCCCATATTGACATTTCATCAAATTCAGTTTCTTTTTGCCATGCATTCAAATTTCCTTTTATAAAGATCCGGAAGTAATCGTGCTTTACAGATTGTCGAACCAATAGTAATTTAGAAATATGTAGTTGCTGACCTTTAAAAAGTCTTTTTATTTCGTCATTTCTTTTATAAGGCAACAGCAAAAAGAAATTGCCATCTGCACTTAAGTTGGTTTTAATAATTTGTAATAATTCCTGGAGTGTAAGATTATCGCTATGATAAGCAACATTCTTTCGTTCGGTTTCTGATCTTATTTCTTTTTCATAAAAAGGAGGGTTGCTGATAATAAGATCAAATTTTTCATGAAAAGAATGATCCGATACATCACCTTCGATAATACTTATCCGATCTTTCCAGGGAGAAGCATCAAAATTTTCTCTTGCCTGCGTAGCAGCATCTTTGTCTATCTCTATTGCCAGGATATTAACGGGAGGGCTCTTTTGAGCAAGCATTAGCGACAATAAACCAGTACCCGTTCCAATATCAAGCAAACTCCTGACACCCGATTCCTGACTCCGGACTTCTTCTGCCACCCATGCTCCAAACAAACAAGCATCTGTCGTTACTTTCATGGCGCATCTATCCTGGTGGATGGTAAATTGTTTGAATTGAAAATAGGAGTTAGGCAATTGTTTGAAGTTTGAAATTTGAAGTTTTCCCCTACTCTTAATCATCGAACATCAAACCAGATCTTGCGGAAACATCCGTAGCAAGGTCACTGAAATCGCCTTCAAGAAACTTATAATAGGCAGTAATAGCGATCATTCCCGCATTGTCCGTGCAATATTGAAAAGCAGGGATAAAAGTCTGCCAGCCATATTTCTTTCCCATTTCTTCAAATGCTCTTCGCAGGCCACTATTAGCAGACACACCGCCAGCAATACAAATGTCTTTTATACCCGTTTCTATGGACGCTTTCTTTAATTTATTTAATAGTATTGTAACGATCCGTTGCTGCACTGATGCGCATAGGTCTGCAAGATTTTCTTTAATGAATTTCTGTCTTTCATCTTCCGTCGCCAAAAATTCTTCTTTGTAAACATGACTCTTGCCTGCATTCTGCAGAAAGTACAATATGGAAGTCTTTAAGCCACTAAAACTAAAATCAAGCCCGGGGATCTGCGGCTCTGGAAACTGAAACCTGTTTGCATTGCCATCAGCTGCATATTTATCGATCAAGGGACCGCCCGGATAGGGAAGCCCGAGCAATTTTGCTGTTTTATCAAATGCTTCACCTGCTGCATCATCAATCGTTTCGCCGATCACCTTCATTCTTGAGGGTGATTCACACAATACAATTTGTGTGTGACCGCCACTGACAGTTAAACATAAGAAAGGAAAGTTTGGTTTCGGATCATCAATAAGATTTGCCAGTACATGTGCCTGCATGTGCTGAACTGCTATTAGTGGTTTATTTAGTGATAAGGCCAACGATTTTGCAAACTGAGCTCCTACAAGCAGTGAGCCGATCAATCCCGGTGATTGAGTGAATGCAATAGCATCGATTGATTTTAGATCTACGTCCCGATAGCTATCGGGATCAGATTTAAGATTTTCATTTGCGAGTTTAATGGCCTGATCAACAACGGGAATGATATTCTGAATATGCGCACGACTTGCAAGTTCAGGCACAACGCCTCCATATTGCTCATGAACTTTTTGTCCCGCAATAATATTCGATAGGATCTTACCATCGCGGCAAATCGCCGCTGACGTTTCATCACAGGAAGATTCTATTGCAAGGATGCCCCCTGTCCCCCTAAAGGGGGAACTTATATCATTACTGTCATTCGGCTTTTGAAGCATTTTTTAAATATGAGATGTAAATGTAGTTAGTATGGAACTTTTCTTCTTTTGAATAAGAAATTTTAAAGAGATAAAATGATCGACCTAAGTCTCTCCGCCGCGGCGGAGGACAGGGGGTGTATTACTTCGATCTTATCGCAACCACCGGATTCAATCTTGCCGCGATCACAGCAGGAATAATGCCGGCAAGAATTCCGACAACAAAACAAATTCCAATGGCCCAAACAAGATTTGCAGTAGAAATATAGATAGGGAAATTAAATGCGCCGGACAAAATTTTGGTAAGACCAAATACCAATCCTAAACCAATTAATCCTCCGATCAAACAAAGGAAAGCCGCTTCCAATAAGAATTCAGTAAGAATAATGCGGCTCTTGGCACCTATAGCTTTTTTCAATCCGATCTGGCTGGTACGTTCTTTTACACTTACAAACATAATATTTGCAACGCCAAACAAACCAACGATAAGACTGATACCGCCAATGATCATTCCACCCATGTTGATGCCTGAAAATGCCTGCTCAAATGCTTTGCTCCATTCGTTTACATCATTCAGTGAAAAATTATCTTCCTGTGTCGGGCTTAATTTATTAATTCCACGCATTGCACCTTTCAGTTCATCTTTTAGAACTTCATTCGTTACATTATCGAGTCCTTGTACAAGGATCAGTGGTTCTGCACGTCTTTCCTCCATAACGGTTCGGGCAAAGCGATAAGGCATTACTATTGCCTGGTCCAATTGCCAGCCGCCAAGCATTTGGTTGCCTTGTTTTTTTATCACACCTACAATTACTAATTTTTTTCCTTTGGAAGAGATAGTTTTCCCCACCGCTCTTTCAGGATTGTAAAAAAGTTGCTCCGCTATTTCATTACCCACCACTACAGCATTGCTTCCCTGTTGAAATTCCGCCGGGGAGATATACCTGCCATGATTTATTTCTACACTTTGTATGTTATGAAAATCTTCGCTAAATCCATACATGACAACAGACTTCAGGGCATCATCCTCAAATTCCACATCGGCCCGGCGATCGATCTTAAAAGCGGCATACTTGGCACTAGGGGTACGTTGCATTATTTGCTCCAGCTGTTCAAACTTGGGAGATGGTCTTTTTACATATTTCCACCATGGGTATTCACCATTACCACCAGCACTATAATCCCATTTATCAACGTATATAGTGTTAGTGCCAAAAGATTTTATCTCATTCTGAATATTATGTTCCAGGCTACCCAGTGTTGCCATTACGCCAATGATACAGAAGATGCCGATAGTAATACCAAAGAGAGAAAGAAAAGTGCGGAGCTTATTCTTCCACAATTCCTGTAAGGCCATTTTGAAGCTGCTAAAAACAATCTCTATCGTCCGGCGCATAGGCAAATTTATATTTTGTGAGCGGGTTTCTAAAAGAAATTATTTGGATGGCTAAATTTATAAAGCTGGTTATTAACTGGGATAAGTTTCTGTCGGCAAAAGCTTCTTATTTTTAAATTACTTACTGCGTATCTTCATTCTCTTATCAAGCATGGGAGTTACCAAACTATTCAAAGAGTTTTTCGAAAGCGAAAAAAGTTCCGGGATCATTCTTGTCGGTTGCACTATCGTAAGCCTTTTATTGGTGAATGTATTTATCGGCGAGAACTATCTGCATTTCTGGCATCAAAAAACGTTGCCGATGATGGCAGACATAAACCTTAACCTGAGTGTTGAGCATTGGATCAATGATGGATTAATGGCGATTTTCTTTTTAATGGTGGGGCTTGAGATTGAAAGGGAATTATATATTGGTGAACTTTCAGAATTCAAAAAAGCTTTAGTACCCGCGATTGCGGCTGTAGGGGGAATGTTGGTGCCTGCCTTATTTCATTTTGCGTTAAATGCAGGCACAGAAACGAAAAACGGTTTTGGCATTCCCATGGCCACGGATATAGCTTTTGCTTTAGGTATAATGGCGCTTGTTGGCAAAAAAGTTCCGTTTGTACTAAAAATTTTTCTTACAGCACTGGCGATCATTGATGACCTGGGTGCCATTCTCGTGATTGCTGTTTTCTATACAAAAGAAATACAAGCGTTCTATCTTTTTGCAGCCCTGGGGATATTCCTACTTCTTATTGTTTTAAACAGGCTAAAAATTTACCGGCTCGGCTTTTATATAATTGGAGGGATAATCATGTGGTACTGTTTTCTGCAATCCGGAGTACACGCAACCATTGCCGGTGTATTGCTGGCGTTTGCTCTTCCATTTACAGATGGTGGAGAAAGATCACCTTCCTATAAACTACAGCATGCCTTGCATAAACCTGTAGCATTTTTCATTCTTCCATTATTTGCGTTAGCCAATACTGGAATTTTATTTGAAAGCAACCTCAAGGACGCTTTGATTAATAATAATAGTCTTGGAATAATCCTGGGATTAGTGATCGGAAAACCATTGGGAATAGTGTTGATGTTATTTATTGGGGTGAAGGTTAAGGTCATTAGTTTACCGAAGGGAATACAATGGAAACATATTGCAGCCACCGGGTTTCTTGCAGGGATCGGGTTTACTATGTCGATATTCATAACATTACTTGCCTTTGATAGTCC
>CBFGXP010000218.1:0-6302 GCA_965652775.1 uncultured bacterium | reverse complement strand
TTGGGTCTTAAATAAAAATGTTATCAGAAAAATATTTTAAACCACCTGGAATGAAATCAAAATATGCTTTTTTGATTTTTATTTTACTTAACCTTTCCGCCCGTTCACAACCATCGGATCCCAGCCAAACACCCAGCCGCGTCCTTATTATTAATGCTTTTGATGCACAGGCCCAGGATTTCCGGAAAAACAAAAAGGAGCTTTTTGTAAAATTGGCCGATAGCCTGAAATCATTTCTAGCCGCCGAAATAAGAAAAGATAATAGGACCGAGCCTGTGATCATTCACGATCTGTTCCCTTCCATTTTAGATTCAGCAGGGGTAATTGATTCATTAAAGAATGCATACCAGGCAAACGCCGTGATCGTAATAAAAAAAGTAGATGTTTTCTTTGACCAAACAGGAGTGGAAGTGACAAAGGAAAAAGATGGCAGTAAGACCCGTGAGGCTTCTTATGATATTTGCTCCGAAGTAGATTATATTATATATGAAGCAAACAATGAACCGAGGCATGCTCTATCAAGGATCTGTGAATCGTTTGGAACCCGTAATGTAATGAGTGGGCTCTTTGCGGCCGGACCCGATATTGTTGCTAATCGCAAACAAGCTTATGTGATGATTGGAAAAAACGCGAAAAAATTAATGTTATCGCCAGATAATCGCCTTTTTTCACGAAGCAGTAATATTCAGCAGCAAGATCTTCCCGTCCATTCACAATCATCCGGTTCCAACCAAACACCCAGCTGGATCCTTAAGCAGCACAAAATCAAACCCAGCGATACCTTGCTTAAATATTCATTGTCCTTTGCGGGACAGTCCCAAATGATGTATGATGGATCCAAGCAGAAAACTTACATGAATCAGCCGATGGCAGAATCGGGTGACGTAGCCTATTACAATGGAAAGTATTTTAACTCACGCATGAGATACTGGCACGCGTTCGAAGAACTTCCGGAGGTATCGTATTACAATGAAAAATATTTCAATACGCGGATGCGATATTTATTTTCCGTAGATGAATTGCCTGACCCTAAATTTCACCCGGCGCTGGGTTTTTCTTCTTTCATAAAAATAGAAGCGGACAACCTCACGCCTGAATATGTGAAGGTGTATACACGTATCCTTTCCACCGCGGGCATGCTTTTCCAGACCTGTGGAAAATTTACTCAGGCCGATGAATTTTTGACCCAGGCAATGCAAATACGTAAAACCGTGTTTGGAAAGAATAATCCTGCATATTTAAATAGTCTTCACAATATAGCGGTCCTGAGAAAAGATATGGGTTGGTATGATGAAGCAGATAGTTTGTTCAATTACTTGCAGCCGATTTTTAAAGAGCTGTATACCATTAATTCATCCGAATACGTACTCATTCTAAATAATAAAGCCATGTTATTAGCCGAACTGGGACGAACAAAAGAGGCAATGAGGTTACTAAATGAGGCATTAGAAACAGGGTCGACCGTTTTAAGTAACGCATATTTTGATTATGAAAGGATACTTACTAACCGGGCTTTATTAAAACAGGAATTGGGCGACCTGGATAATGCCGAAAAGGATTACCTGCAGGTATTGGAAAATATGGAGAAAAAAGGATTTGAAGATCACCCGGATTATAATAATGTAATGATGTATTATGGTTCTTTACGTGTACAAAAAAATGATGCAGACCTTCCCAGCTTTTTATCAAAAACCACGGAAAAAATAAGGAAAAGGTATAAGGAAGACCACCCCCTGACAGCCAAAGCAAATAGTAATACAGCTGATTATTATCTGAACAACAAATTATATGCTGAAGCCAGGAATATTTACAGGAAGGTAATTACCATTCAAGGTAAAGTACTTGGCGAAAAACATAAAGATTACCTGAATACATTAATGAAACTGGGCGTTTGTGAATGGCATCTTCAAGAAAACGGTAATGCAACATCGCATTTCAGCAAAGCCATCGTTGGTTACCAGTTAATACTGAACAAATTGTTTCGTTCTATGAGTGAACCTGAAAAAAGTAGTTTTTGGAAAACATTAAAACCCGCTATTGATACTTATTTAGCATACGTTCTGGAAGCAGGAAAGTCTAATCCCACATTATTAAAGGATGCGTATGAATTACAACTGAAAACAAAGGGCCTCCTTATCAATTCAACTAAACAAACAAGAAATATCATTCTTAACAGTGGCGATTCTGTGTTGAATAAATTATATAATGAATGGTTATACCTTAAGACAAAACTTTCCACTTATTATAGTTCGCCGCTTGAAGATCTGAAACAAGACAAGATCGACCTGGTCGAAATCGAGAATCGGGCTAATGATATTGAAAAGGAACTTGCCAGGAAGTCCTCCCGTTTTGCAATGGAATATAGCCCGATTAGTATTTCATTTGAAGATGTAAGAGCCAAACTCAATAAAGATGAAATTGCAGTCGAGATCATCAGGGTGTTTCACTTCTATGGCAACAAAAAAGGTGAATCAGAATATATCGCACTTGTCATTAAAAAGGATTCAACGCAACCTATTCTGGTGCGTATAGGAAATGCAATAGATATCGAACAGAATTATCTATCTCAATATAAAAAAAATATAAAAGCAAAGGGAGCAGATACCCAATCCTATACAATTTTTTGGCAACCGCTTGAATCCACTATTGGTAATTGTTCAACGATTTATGTTTCGCTGGACGGTGTTTATAACAGTATTAACCTAAATACGCTTCAACGAAATGATGGAAAATTTATGCTGGATAGTTATAATATCATCCTGGTCAATAGTACCAGGTCGATATCGTCTGGCTTACATTCAATGGTAAAATTATCTGGACAGGAAACGGAGGCATTACTGCTGGGTTCTCCGAACTATGGAAACGATGAAGTTATTCCACCACTTCCTGAAACAAAAGAAGAAATTCAGCAAATAGATACTCTATTACTTCGTGATCATATAAGGTCAAAAATTTTAATTGAAGAGAATGCGACTGAACAAAATATTAAATCTACCAAACAGCCAGCGATCCTTCATGTCGCAACTCATGGTTTTTTTAATGAAAATGTAGACTTGAGTAAGAAAATGAATATGGGCGTCCAGGTCTCGTTTGCAAAAGACAATGTCTTATTGAGATCCGGATTGTTTTTTAACGGTGCTGCTTCTATTTTTAACAACGACCCGATTTTGGATGCAAGTAATAATGGGGTTTTATATGCTTATGAAGCGATGAACCTTAATTTACAGGGAACCGATCTTGTTGTGTTGAGTGCCTGCGAAACCGGGATCGGTGAAATAATGAATGGTGAAGGCGTCTTCGGATTGTCACGTTCATTCCAGGTAGCAGGCGCTGATAAAATACTCATGAGCCTGTGGAAGGTTGACGACCGTGTAACAAAAGAGCTAATGATCACTTTCTATAGAAATTGGCTCCGCGTGAATGATCCACAACAAGCATTTTTACAAGCACAAAAAACTATCAAGGAAAAATACCCCCAGCCTTTTTATTGGGGAGCTTTTGTATTACTTAATTAATTACTTCAATAATTAAGGTTCATAAACAAAGCAATACCTGCCATGCCTCTTTTACCTTCCCGTCATCCAATAACTTTTTTGCATAAGCATGTAATTCTTTTTCCATTTCATCAGGATTAACACTGTAATACTGAACAATGTTTTTTACATGCGCATCATCAAAGGAGGGGTCAATAACCGGCATTTCATTTACATTGGCCAGTTGTCCGAGATTACTTCCTGTAAGTATTTTACTGTTACGAATCGAGACAGGCAATGCATCAACCCCAATTCCTAATTCGGTATTTGGTTTTTGTACATGAAACAAATTGCTCTCATCTACTTTACAATACCAGTCGCTGCCCAGTCTTGCTATATGATGAAGTTTTCGCTGATCCATTTTCTTATTTTCATCTAAAAGGGAATCATCAATATGCATCCTTAAAACTTCACAAATAACAAGGTTCCCCGCACCACCCTCAGTTCCCAGTGGTTTTACTTCAATTACCTTGCATTCCATTTTTACTTTACTCTCTTTTACCATTGGCGGTTTAATAATAGTGCCAGGCTCGGGGGTAAAACCAGCCTTGGCAAACTCACTCATTTCTTTAGGGAATTCACAGCTGGCAAGTGAGACCTGGTGAACCATTTCATAGGTGACAATATTTACGACAACCTCCGGCACTTCCAAAACATTTTCCAACGTATGTTTAGTTGTGTTATCCCTGACTCTTCTTGCCGGCGAGAAAATAACAATAGGTGGATTGGATGAGAACAAATTGAAAAAACTAAACGGGCTCAGGTTCACATTACCAGCTTTATCAATAGTAGAAGCAAAGCAGACAGGACGGGGGGCCACCACGTGCTGCAGGTAATATTGCTTTTCAGCAGTCTTTAAATCTTTGAGATCAATAATCATAAATGGGATTGAAAACAAATATCCGTAAAGATGGAATCCAAACCTTGAATCGGTTAGAATCCTTTCAACCCGGCTCTTTGCCTTTTATAAATTCTTTGATACCGGTGTAACGGAAATATCCCCATCTTCGTCATACGAAAGATTTCGCATATAACTTTAAAATCAATTAGTCATGAGAAAGAACCTCTTTTTATTGCTGGCGATTACAGTCGTGGGATTTTCAGCAATCGCTCAAAAAAACCATAAGGATGAACACAACTATAAGGAAAGAATTGAAGGTAGTGGTAATTTAATCACAAAGGATTTTACTATTAAATCTTTTGATCAGCTTACTGCTTCCGGGGTTTTTAATCTTCAGCTATCGCAGGGCGATAAAGAGCAGGTGAAGATTGAAGCTGAAGATAACCTGATGGAGTTGTTCATTGTGGAGAATGACGGGTCAAATCTTACTATACGTATGAAAAAAGATGTAAGTATCGACACGAAGAAGAAAATGACTGTCTATGTAACGTTCAAATCATTGAAAAATATGTCCCTGAGTATGGTAGGTGGCACTTCATCAGATGATAAATTAAAATTTGCCGACCTGAAATTAAAAAACCAAAGTGTAGGTTCAGTCAATCTTAATATGACATTGCAAACGCTTCACCTGGAAAATGAAAGTGTTGGTACCTTAAAACTTGCAGGCAGTGCTGACAATGCTGTGATCAAAAGCAACAGTGTTGGAAGTGTCCAGGCAGGTGATTTTGTTGTACAAAAAATGGAGATCGATAACAATGGAGTCGGTTCAGCAACTGTAAACGCCGAAAAAGAATTAAAAGTTTCAGATTCTTTTCTTGGTAAAGTAAATAACAAAGGAAACGCTACAGTAAAAAAGAAAAATAAAGTCGTTATATAGATCAAAAACCATGAACCCAAAGCCGGGGATCACCGTGATCCCTGGCTTTATTTTTTATTTCTCAAAATACTCCAATCACTTTCTTCTGCTACAATGGTATTGCTCAACCGGCCAAGTCCACTAATTTCCATTTCTACTATATCACCCGCCTGTAACCATTGTTCAGTGTAATTGGGATCATTCAGCTTACCAGTTCCATTCAATTCTAAAAAGCACCCGGTGCCTACTGTCCCGCTGCCAATTACATCACCTGGAAAAAGGTCAGCACCGTAAGAAGCTCTTTCGATGAGCTCTGCAAATGTCCAATCCATATCAGCAAGATTTCCTTCACTCACCTGGACACCGTTTACCCGGCACTTCATTGAAAGGTTCCAGCTTTTACCGATATGATTTTCTTTAGATGGAACAACAAACTCTTCCAATTCCTCCAGGGTTACCAGCCACGGTCCCGTTGTCGTAGAAAAATCTTTTCCTTTAGCAGGCCCAAGGTTCAATAACATTTCTTCCATCTGCAATCGTCTTGCACTGATATCATTCATGATCATCAGCCCTCCGATATATTCATCTGCTTCATCCGCTCTTATATTTCTTCCGTGTTTGCAAATAACTATCGCGGCCTCAAGTTCAAAATCTAATTTTTCAAAATGATCGGGCATGCAGCGAACATCACCGGGACCTTGTATGCTATGATGATTGGTAAAATAAAAAACCGGGTACTGGTCAAACTCCGGTATCATCTCCACTTTACGGTTTCTTCTTGCTGCAGCAACATGTTGGCGAAAAGCATACCCATCCCGGCAAGATGTGGGAAAAGGTACGGGCGCCAGTAATTCAACTTCATTTAGCAACCTTCCCCGGTTGCTGTCTCTTGTTCCTTCACGTAGCATCAATTCTCCAGCCTGGGCTATCGGAAAAGATTCTTCCCAATAATTTAAAAACAAACCCATGCTGTTTGGCAGATCAGGATGCAATACTTCCATATCATAAACAA
>CBFGXP010000217.1:0-6310 GCA_965652775.1 uncultured bacterium | reverse complement strand
GTTTGCCTCATCAACAAATACATTAACCCGAAAATAGCGGAAGCAAGAATAATGCTTGGCACCGGTGGCATAAATAAACGCTGCCTGTCTCTTGGATAGTGATGATGATTGCCATGCAACGTATACACGAATTTTTTTGCCCGGCCGCTGTTTGCCACCATATGAAACAGGAAACGGTGAGCTATGTATTCGAAGAATGACCAGAAAAACATTCCGCCTAAAAAAGTAAGTATGATCCTGGTGGTTGAATTACCGAGATCATTGCCGCTGTAATATAACATGTACACAATCACTGGCGTATACATGCCCCAGATCACTAACGGATGTGTTTTGGTAAGCATTTCCAGGTAAGGGTTTTTGAATAATTGTGCCTGGCCCTTATTGTGAATTTTCTCAAACTGCATACTCAGATTCTTATGGCCGCAAAGATAACGAACGTGTCCCGATAGCTATCGGGAGGTGAAAGGTTTTTATTCAACCTTAACGAGGGTTTTAGTTCTCCTTCAGCAATTGGTCAACTGTTTGAAACTGATAGCCTTTTTGCTTTAAATACTTTAATAATTCGGGTAGATGTGTATAAAATTTATCCGTCCTGTCCGGTCCTGCCCCGATATGCATGAGTAAAATAAAGCCATTCAAACCTGCAGGTTTCGATCTCTCGTAACTAATGATGGAGTTGTAAATCGTTTCACTGCTTCTGTAATTTTTATCTTTCTGTGTTGTATAATCAGCATGGCTTAGTGTACCGGGTGTATAATTTATCAGTTGAAGGTTTAATTGTTTCGTCCACGCTGAAATAGAATCATTATACCATTCATAAGGTGGCAGAAAGTAAGGAGCGTCTTTTCGCTCAACATTAAACATTGTCATTTGTCCATAATTATTCAACAAGTCTATAAGGAATTCATCTTTTGAAACAAGTAATTTCTTCCTGTCACTCCAATCGCAATACAATAAATGATCATCACTGTGCGCACCGAGATAATGCCTGTCATTTTTTAATTGCCTAATGAGTGGCCAAAATTGAGGGTCGCGATAAAATTTACCTGTAAAAAAGAAAGATGCCTTTACTTTTTCTTCCTGCAATGTCCTTGAAATGAAATCTCCGCCTTCAGCAAATTCATGACCTGTAAAAACCAATGCAATGTTTTTCTTTGTTGAATCGCCGCGGGTAATTCCTCCATAGCTGTATGTAAAGCCTCCATTTCGGGAGGCAGTTACTTTTTTGGTTTACCCGCTGCCTCCTTCGCAGCAAGCAAATAAATTAAAGAGGCCGTTCCATCCATTGTTGGCTCATTCGTGCTGTAATCCCCGTAGTCATCGTGATAAACTGCAAGCCCGCTTTGAAATTCTTCATATTCGTCGGGCTGGTAAAGCTTGATGCCAATAAGGTTTCTATAAATGCTTGTGTAAACCGGGCCATCAATAAGACCGCCATCGATCGGGTAATTTTTTAAGTGTGTAAATGCGGAATGCGGATCAACAGGCGTATCACCCCACGATGGTAACCCATACACCATGCTAGTTCCCCATGGATTGCAACCAAAGAGCCAATCGAAATTGGCTTGCTCTAATTCATCGTATGTTTTATCACCAGTAAGCTGTTTGTACCAGTAACATTGGATGGCAAATGAAGTAGTAAGATTATTGCTGCACCAGATAAACGGAATACCACGATAGAATGCATTTAGTTTGGCTTTGTTCCAAACAAGTTGAATTCCTTGTTTATAAAAGCCAATAACTTTGGATTTCCTTTCTCCCTTCAATTCTTTCGCTAATTCATAGTGTGCGACATTGATAAATGGATACCACTGGTAATGATTAGCAGTATCTTTTCCAAGCCATGGAGTTATTTGCTCTTTCAATGAATAACCATATGCTGAATCAAGAAATTGTTGTCCTGCTTCCGGATTTTGTGGATTAGGAATCAGGTGCTTTCCTTTTTGATACATGGTAATCCATGCCAATTCCATATCGTCAATCCAGTTATCTTCCGCATATATGTAAGGTGATCGAACCGATGCAGTTTGGGTTACGCCAATTTTACGCATGGAATAATTAAAAGCTGAAGAAGTCTTTTCATATAATTTACCGGAAAAATGATCATCAAATTTCTTAAATAATACAGAACCCAACGAAAAAGCACCGACAAATTTCCCCGCCGTAGAAGAGGTTCCCGTAGTGCTATTCATGAACTTTCCCCGCTGCTGTGGTTCTCCACTTACAAAATACACCGGTCGTTCATAACCTCTTCCATAAAATGTATCCTGACCGGGAATGCGCATGCCCATATGATCCCGATCATCGGCGATCTGATTAAACATCCAATCATCTCTTGGATGCATTTTTAGTAACCAATCCAAACCCCATTTTGCTTCATCAAGTACATCCGCCATTCCGTTTTTTCCGTCTAAACCGTTTGCTAGTTTTTCATCGGTAAAAACATTTGGAAAATCCCTGTAGGCTGCAAGCAAATGATAAGTGGCATTTGCCGAAGTTGTGCTGTATTGTAAATAATCGCTGGCGTCGTGCCAGCCGCCCACAACATCAATACGGGTACTGTCTTTTATTCCGGCTTTTTCCCCATACAATACATATCCATCATGTGTGTGACAACTGTCTTTTAAGTATGGATTAAAACCGGTTCTTTGCTGCCGCATATATCGTAAACAAAAATCTGCTGCACCTTTATAAACGTTCTCACCAATTTCAAATTCAGGTGATTTAACGCTTCCTGCTTGTAAATAATAACGACCGGGTTTTTTGAATGTTGAAAAGTTTAACCGATAAGTTTGTTTGAAAGGACCATAGGCACCGAAAGTTTTTCCCGGCTTCCCGTTATAAACAATTTTTTTTGAAGCAGCATCTACCAGCTGCCAACTGCTGATCGTTGACTGATCCTTGCCGCACCAGACAGCTACTTTCACACCATCAGGTTGGTAACCGAGTTGGTTTATCCGGATCCATGATGGGGTGTTTTCTTTTTTACCAGAAAATGCAAATAACAGTATGACGAATAACCAGCGGTACATGAAATTATTTATTTGTCAAGATACAAATAAGTTTAATTGCCCATTCTGACTTAACTTAATCTTTCAATACTGCTCATGGCTGTTATCGCACTTGATCTTGGCGGAACCAAACTGTCGGCTGCTTTATTTAATAACACCGGGGATATTTTGTTTAAAACGAATAGCTCACTGGATAAAAGAAAGGGTGAAGAAGTAGGCAGGCTAATTTCTCAGCAGGTAAATGAAGTTTTAACAAAGGCAGAATCAATCGATGATAGTGTTTCGGCTGTAGGTATCTGTGTTCCCGGTATTGCACATCCAAAAACAGGAAAAGTATGGGCTCCAAATATACAGGGTTGGGATGACTACCCATTGGCGGAAGATCTGCAACGATCAGTTAACAACAAAAAAGTAGAAATAAAGATCGATAGCGATCGTGCCTGTTACATTTTAGGTGAAGTTTGGAAAGGAAATGCCTGTGATTGCAGTGATGCTATTTTTCTTTCAGTAGGTACCGGCATCGGCGCCGGCATTTTAGTTAACAATGAAGTCTTACGCGGTTCAAATGATATCGCCGGCGCTATTGGCTGGATGGCTTTAGATCGACCTTTTAAAAATAAGTATATAAGCTGCGGAGGTTTTGAATACAATGCCTCCGGGGAAGGAATCGTAAAAGTGGCGAATGAAATGCTAAACAGTAATAATTATAATGAAAGTGTTTTGAAAAAAATAAACCCTGGTCAGCTTTCAGCAAAAGATATTTTCGATGCTTATGAAACTGGCGACGATCTTTCAAAAAAGATAATTGCAAACGCAATTGAGTGCTGGGGTATGGCAGTTGCCAATCTTGTAAGCTTATTTAATCCTGAAAAAATAATTTTTGGTGGTGGGGTCTTTGGTCCGGCTATAAAATTTTTAAATGAGATCTATATTGAAGCAAAAAAATGGGCGCAACCCATAAGCATTCAGCAGGTGACATTGCAGCCTTCAGCATTGGGAAGTGATGCCGGCTTGTACGGCGCTGGCTGGCTGGCTTTGAAAGATTAAATTATAAACACATCATGTATAAAAGAAACCAGGTTTTTGCTGCTGCCTGTATCGGTCTTTTGCTATTCGGAATAATGCTTATTACACTGGGTTCTATTTTACCATCGCTTACAGCAAAATTTAAATTGAACGAAATAAGTTCGGGCAAATTGGTTTCTATTCTTCCAATTGGCATCATTGCAGGCTCGCTTGTATTTGGCCCAATTGCCGATAGGTATGGTTACAAAATGATGTTCATCATTACTACCCTATTAATGATACTTGCGTTTGAGAGCCTTGCTTTTGCTGATTCTTTTTTCTTATTACAGGTTTCAATACTTGTGCTTGGGTTTGCAGGTGGTATCATTAATGGTGCCACCAATGCAGTTGTTGCTGATATCAGCGAAGAAGATAAAGGCGCCAACCTTAGCCTTCTTGGCGCTTTCTTTGGGATCGGCGCATTAGGAATGCCTTTGATCCTGGGTATATTCTCAAAGCGTTTTGAATACCCTATCATTCTTTCTTATGTCGGAATACTTATGTTACTGACCGTAATTTATTTTATTACAATTAAGTTCCCGGTACCCAAACATGCCCAGGGATTCCCAATAAAAGAAGGAATAAAACTTTTAAAGCAACCTGCTTTATTACTCACCGCTTTCTTTCTCTTTTTTCAAAGCGGCGTTGAAGGGTTGATCAATAACTGGACAACTACACTCTTACAAACCGATCTGAAGTTTTCGAAAGAACAATCGTTGTTTGCTTTATCCTGTTATCTCGGCGGATTGACATTGATCCGTTTGTTATTAGGAAAGCTGCTGAAAAAGATCTCATCATTCACAGTTATGATAGCGTCGTTATCATTAGCGGTCGCCGGTGCGATTTTGTTACTTTACTCCGGCTCTTATGGTTTTGTGCTTACTGCATTAGTTATTATTGGTGCAGGATTCGCAGCAAGTTTCCCTGTTATACTTGGCTACATTGGGCAGATCTATGCACATCTTTCAGGGACTGCATTCAGCATTGCATTTGTTATTGCTTTAACTGGAAACACATTTATCAATTATTTCTTTGGTGTTATTTCCAACACTTATGGCACCAGCCAACTTCCTGTTTTAGTACTGTTGGTTATTGCCGTTTTATTCATTCTTATTCTATTGATAAAAAAGAATATTTCTTCAAAGATTAAACTATAAATAAAATTATGCTGGCGAAAACATGGTTACAAAATGCAAGAAGCATTATCGATAAAATAGAAGACACTCAATTGGAAAGCATTCAGCAGGCAGCGACGATCATGGCTGATACAATACAGGCAAATCGCTGGGTACACACTTTTGGTTGCGGTCACGCTACGTTGCCGATTGAAGAAATGTATCCACGCATTGGCGGGTTTGTCGGATTTCATCCTATGATCGAGTTACCCCTCAGTTTCTTTACAAACATCGTTGGTGGGATGAGTGTGCAGAATTTTGTCTTCCTTGAAAGAGTAGAAGGTTATGGCACTGAGATCATGAAAGGTTACAATTTTGACAAGAGAGATTGTATGTGGGTGTTCTCCCATACCGGTATCAATGCAGTGAATATAGATGTGGTGCTTGAAGGAAAAAAGCAGGGAATGAAAGTGATCGTTTATGGCTCTGCAAAAGAAGCCGAGGGGAAAAGATCAAGACATAGCAGTGGAAAAAACATCTTTGAACTGGCAGACCTGGTAGTTGATACTTGTGTGCCAATACAGGATGCCTGCGTGCCTTTGAAAAATCATTTTGATAAAGTTGGACCGGTTTCAACACTTGCTTTCGTAACAGCCGTATGGATGACAGTGACAACAGTAGCTGAGATATTAGCGGACAGAGGAGTTAAACTATATATTCATCCTTCACACAATGTGCCGGGAGATACCACTGCAAAAGAGAGGTTGGAGGAAGCATTGGCGGAATATAAGAAAAGGATTCAGGGAGTGTGATCGTGAATGGTCAATGGTCAATGGAGAATAAGCTGTTCAATTTGACGATTCACCATTGACCATTGACGATAAGTGAACAGAAAGTTGAACACTTCGCTTCGCTCAGTGCAGGCTGTGCGTCGCAACTCAGCCAAATAGAATCCAAAAGCTCGCTACATAATATTTATCTTGCGCCACTAAATACCTATTAGATGAAATTAGTTTCTTATCTGCAGGATGGTCATGACAGGCTTGGTGTATTGATCAATGATCTTGTTTATGATATGGAAGTATTGCATCCTGATCTGCCAAACAGCATGGGTTTGTT
>CBFGXP010000216.1:0-6339 GCA_965652775.1 uncultured bacterium | reverse complement strand
TTCGTTCTTTTGTTTTGTCAGCAATGCTACTTTTTCTTCCAATTGCTGAAAGATCTTTTGTTGCTTCTGAAGCTCCTTTTTATGTTCTTTATTAATAGGAGAAGAAGTTTGAGGTTTGGGGTTTGAAGCCTGAGGTTGAATGACAGGCGATTCTTTTTTTTCTTTTTCCGGTTTCAATTTTCCACTTTCCTTTCTTGATTCCCGACTTTGAACTCTTGACTCTGAACTTTTAGACATCCTCTCTTTCCACGCTACATATTCCTCATACCCGCCTTTAAATTCTTTTATTTCATGATCAACGATCTCCCAGATCTTATTGGCTGTTTTAGAAATGAAATAACGGTCATGGCTCACAAGAATAAAAGTTCCTTCATATTTATTAAGCGCCTCGATCAGCAATTCACAACTATGCATGTCGAGGTGATTGGTCGGTTCATCAAGCAACAAAAAATTTGCCTTGCTGATAATGGTTTTTGCCAGAGCAACTCTTGCTTTTTCACCACCACTCAATACTTTTATTTTCTTTTCGATATCATCGCCGCTAAAAAGAAAACAACCGAGTAATGTCCTTAATTCGAGCTCGGTTTTCTGGCTGCCTGCCTGCATCATTTCATCTATCACGGTACGATTGATATCCAAAGCTTCCAACTGGTGCTGGGCATAAAAGCTTTCATCTACATTGTGTCCCCATTTCCGGTTGCCTTCAAATTTTTCGGTGCCTGCAACAATTCTTAATAGGGTTGATTTCCCTTTTCCGTTGGCACCGATCAATGCGATCTTGTCGCTTCTTTCAATCTCTGCAGAAGTATTTTTAAGGATCACATTCTCGCCGAATGATTTTGAGATCTGATCTAATTCAACCAATACTTTTCCCGGCGTTTTATCCATTCTGAAATTGATCCTGATATTGGGTCTTTCCAATTCAGGCTCTTCAATACGGTCAAGCTTGTCTAACTTTTTAATAAGACTTTGTGCCATTGCCGCTTTACTTGCTTTGGCCCTGAAGCGTTCAACTAACCTTTCATTTTGCCTGATATAGTCCTGCTGGTTTTCATATGCTTTTTGCATCAGCTCCATCCTTGTTGCTTTTTCTCTTTCATAAAAATCATAATTGCCTGTATAAATATGGAGTTGCTGCTGATAGAGTTCCACGATCTTTGTAACCATTCGGTTCAGAAAATATTTATCATGGCTTACGATAACTACTGAGCCGGGATAATTTTGCAAATATCTTTCCAGCCATTCGATCGAAGGAAGATCAAGGTGGTTGGTAGGCTCATCCAGTAAAAGCAGGTCAGGCTGTTGCAGGATCATTTTTGCCAGCAGCACTCTCATTCTCCATCCGCCGCTGAATTCTTTATAAGGTCTTTTCAGATCAGAATTAGCAAAACCTAACCCTTGTAATATTTCTTCCGTCTTATGGTGAATACTATAGCCACCAAGCGTTTCCAGTTCATGAAGCTTGTCCGTATAATCATGCAACAACTTGTCATCATGATCTTCTTCCAGCCTCTTACCTAATTCTTCAATTTCTTTTTCAAGCAAAAGAATTTTTTCAAAGGCACTGAGGGCCACTTCAAAAATTGAGTCATTGGTATCAAAACTTAGGAGATCCTGGTGAAGATAGCCGATAGAAGTACTCTTGCTTTTTTCCACAGTTCCTGAAGAAGGCAAATATTGGCCGACAAATAATTTAAGAATGGTCGATTTCCCGGTTCCGTTATAACCGATCAAACCGATCCTTTCT
This sequence comes from uncultured bacterium, assembly GCA_965652775.1. Classification (GTDB taxonomy): domain Bacteria; phylum Bacteroidota; class Bacteroidia; order Chitinophagales; family Chitinophagaceae; genus VBAS01. The sequence goes on along the minus strand of CBFGXP010000216.1, from coordinate 4,592 downwards.
CCCGGCTGGATATGCCAGGTAGCATCTTTTATAAGTGCACGGGCTCCGAATTCAAAGGTCACATTAGTAAGTCCTGCGAGCATAGATCGTCAATTGTGAATGGTCAATGGTGAATATTGAACAATCAATTTATTTTTTGCTTTCAATTAAGCCAGTAAGTAATTTAAAACACCTGATCATTGACTCACCCAATGACTTTGTATTTACGGCATTCAGGTATACAAGTTCAACTGCAATATCAAGTGCAGCATCAATTTCTATAACTGAACCTCTGGCAATTTCATAATAACTTGCGTTCTGCTTCCGATTTTCGGGATGAACCTTCTGCAATATTTAAATGAACAGAAAGCGCCGCTCTTCGGATCTGCGCAATCATCCCAAATTTTTCTTCAGTAGGCAAGCTTTTCGTCAGCTTGTAACATTCCAACACAAATTGTTTAGAAACCCCGTAAATGTCAAGGTTTTGATGGTTTAGTTTTAAGAACATTATAATAATGTTTAAATGGTTACAAATTTAAAGGCTTCAAATCAGAGACTGCCATTCACCATTGACCATTGACCATTCACGGATTTAACAAGTTTGCAAAAATAAAGTATTAGCAACTCAGATGAATGACATTTATCTTTGCGTAAATTTTCTCCTTATGAAGCGTTTTGTGTTTGTTTTGATTGCGCTGATCGTAATTGCATTTGTGGCGTGGAGGTTTGTATTCAATAAAAAAGATACACCCGATGGCCCCAAACCTGTTGGGTTAACTGTAAGCGAGCATACTGATAGTTTTAATCAATCAATGATGGCTGCGATGAATTCTTATTATGCGCTTACCGAAGCATTTGTGAATTGGGATACGGTAAAGATCAATGGCTCTTTAGCCGGTCTTAAAACCTCGGTAGATAGTATTCGGATACAGGAAATGGAAAAAGACACCGCCATTTATCCTACCGTCCAAAGTCAATGGGAGTCGATAAAAGCAGAAATCGCCGGCATGCAGGCGGATACGGCTCTCTATGAAAAAAGAGAAGACCTTAACTCCCTTTCACAACAGATGTTCGACCTGCTTCGCATTGTAAAGTATGATGCTGCAAAAGTATATTACCAGGAATGCCCTATGGCGTTGAATAATTACGAAAGCTCTGCTTTTTGGTTAAGTACAGAAGGCGATCCAAAAAAACGCCGGAATCCCTACCTCGGTCTTCACGACCCGAAATATGGACGATCAATGCTTACATGTGGCAGCACGAGGGATTCAATAAATTTTGCAACGGCTCCAACCGGAAACTAGTTCGTTTGTTAATGGAATTATGTGTAAGAAAGCAGCAGTTTTTTTAATAGCCCTTTTTCCTCTTCTTGTCTTTTCCCAAAGCAAGCCGAACACTGCGTCAGGTAAGGTTACGCTTAATGGTTATGTTCGTGATAGTCTTTCAAGTGAGCTGATAATCGGTGCCACTATTACCATCAATGGACAGGGAAAAGGAGTAACGAGTAATCAATATGGGTTTTATTCCATTACACTTGATTCAGGAACTTACCGTATCATTATTACACATGTTTCTTATCAGCAAAAAATCATCGAGTTCAGCTTTGATGCTGATAAGACTTTTAATTTCGACCTGCTTCCTAAATCGTCGGCTATTTCCGAAGTGGTTGTTTATGCCAATCGCCGGCGGGATGCGAATGTGAAGAATGCTGAAATGGGACGGATCGATCTTACCATGAACCGGATAAAAAATATTCCGGCATTTATGGGAGAAGTGGATATTTTAAAAGCCATTCAATTATTGCCAGGAGTGAGAAATGCAGGTGAAGGCAATGCAGGTTTTTATGTGCGTGGCGGCGGCCCTGATCAGAATCTTATTATGCTTGATGATGCAGTCGTTTACAATACAGGACACCTGTTTGGTTTCTTTTCCATTTTTAATTCTGATGCAATAAAAAATACTTCATTGATAAAAGGGGGAATGCCTGCACAATATGGTGGTCGTCTTTCATCGGTTCTTGATGTGGCCATGAAAGATGGCAATATGAATAAGTTCCAGGTTGATGGAGGAATTGGGTTGATCGCTTCGAGACTTTCGTTACAAGGACCGATCGTAAAGAACAAATCTTCCTTCATGGTCTCTGCACGACGAACTTATGTAGATGTGATTGTAAAACCATTTGTAAAAAAGACAAGTGACTTCTACGGTTCCGGTTATTTTTTCTATGATCTCAATGCAAAAGTGAATTATAAATTTTCAGAGAAGGACCGTTTGTATCTCAGCGGTTATTTCGGCCGGGATGTATTTGATTTTAATAATGTAAAACGCTCGTTTCGTTCCAATATTCCGTGGGGGAACAGTACGGCAACATTAAGATGGAACCATGTTTTCAACAAGCGGTTATTTGCAAATACCACCGCGGTTTATAATAATTATAAATTCAAATTCGAGGCGGCACAAAATAATTTTGAACTTTCACTTGCCTCCGGCATTCGTGATCTTAATTTGAAAACGGATTTTGATTATTATCCCTTGCCACAGCATAAAATAAAATTCGGGGGGTTATACACTTACCACAAATTCATTCCTAATGTGCTTTCCGGTAAACAGGACTCTGTTATTTTCCAACCCAATAACGAAAGTGTAAAATACGCTAGTGAATTTGCAGTTTATGTGCAGGATGATTGGGAAGTGAGTGATAAAATAAAGATCAACTACGGCGTTCGCTGGAGTGCTTTCACCCAAATAGGGCCCTATACTAAATATATAAGGGATGTTGATGGCAATAAGCTTGACAGCACAGTATACAAAAATTTTGAACCCGTAAAAACCTATGGAGGCTTCGAGCCCCGCATTACGATACGTTATGCATTGAATGATGAAACCTCGATCAAAGCTGCTGTTAACCGTAATTACCAATATATCCACCTGGTAAGTAATGCAGGCAGTACATTGCCAACAGACTTGTGGGTTCCGAGCACTTATTTGGTAAAACCGCAGTTGAGCTGGCAATACACGGCAGGTTTGTTTAAAAACTTTGCCGATAATGAATATGAAACTTCGGTTGAAGTTTATTACAAGGATATGAAAAACCAGATCGAATACGCCGAAGGTTATACACCATCGTTAAATGATCCTGAAGAAGAATTTGTATTTGGTGATGGCTGGAGTTATGGTGCAGAATTTTTTGTAAATAAAACAAGGGGAAAATTAAATGGATGGATTGGCTATACATTATCATGGACACATAGAAAACTTCCTCAAATAAATAACGGGGAAACATACCCGGCACGATATGATCGTCGTCATGATATGAGCATCGTTGCCAATTATGATCCGGGAAAAAAATGGAAGTTCGGCGCCGTGTTTGTATATGGTACCGGTGCTGCTACAACAATGCCCGAACGATTCTATATCGTTGAAGGAGTATTGACACAGGAATACAGTAGTGTTAATCAATATCGTCTTGCAGCTTATCATCGCCTTGATCTCGCAGCAACATATACACCTGTTCCAAAGAAAAAAAGAAAAGTGCAGAGCAGTTGGGTATTTAGTGTTTATAATGTCTATTGCCGCTACAATCCATACTTTATTTATTTCGATCAAACCGGCAGTCCTTATGACGGTTCTTTAAAAATAGAAGCAAGACAGGTTTCTCTTTTCCCGATCCTACCTGCGGTTACCTGGAATTTTAAATTTTAGTTGCCCGGCTTTTATGCTGCTATTAGGCTGTCGTTGCGCCGCCACGATACGTATCGGGATGCGGTTGTAATTCTATCGACCAGGTTTTCGCATTCCGTTAATCATTCACTGTAACAACTAATAACAGCTCACTTCCTCAATTAAAATTAATAAGCAGGGATTGAGGTAACATTATTAAAATGTGGAATGAGACTTGTAGATTTTTTCTGATTATTTACCAGGTAACACCTGAATAGCTTAGTAAATTTTTTTTAATCTGACATTATGGAAGAAATTGCAACGGTAGAGGAGTGGAAGGATTCAAATATCCATAAGTTCTGGGGAGAAATCGCCCCATGTGATCATATGGTCCAGATATATGAGAATGAAAAAATTTTCCTTGACACGTTAGAAGGTTTTGCAGGCACTGGTTTTTTAGCAAATGACAGCGTAGTAATAATCGCAACATCAAAACATCTTGATGCCTTAAATGCCCGTCTCATTTCACAGGGCTTTGATCTGAATGCGCTGACTTCCGCTGATCAATATATACCGATCGATGCTGAAGATCTGCTTTCCATTCTTCTTGTTGATGGTTGGATCGATGAAAATATATTTAACACCTTTATTACCGATATTGTCAACCGGGCAAAACAACGCAACGGGAAAGTAAGGGCCTTTGGTGAAATGGTCGCCGTGCTTTGGGCGCAAGGTAATTGCGGTGCCACGGTGCAATTGGAAAATTTATGGAATCAACTTCATGGGAAAAGTCCATTCACTCTGTTTTGTGCTTATCCTAAAATTGGTTTTACCGGATCGGCCAGTGACTCTATTGATATAATTTGCAAACAGCATGGAAAGGTTATTGACGGGTATGCCAGGCCGTCAACAGCTATTTATTACAAATCGGCTTAAATGCCTGTCATAGTATA
>CBFGXP010000215.1:0-6339 GCA_965652775.1 uncultured bacterium | reverse complement strand
CCCTGGAATGGCACCATGTCTTTTTGCGATTGATGTATAAAAATGCCAAAACGTTTTTTCATTACCTGATCAGGGCTCATCGGTATGGCCATTTCAATTTCTTCAATGTTCCATTCCTGCCATGCACCTTTGTAAAGCCAGAGCCAGCATTCATTGATCCACGCATCACCGGCAGCTTTTATTCTTTTCAGAGCTTCAACAACCACATTGAAACAAACAATATGGGTACCATGCGGGTCAGCAAAATCACCGGCGCAATAAACCTGGTGAGGCTTTACTTCCCGCAATAATTCCATTGTGAGCTTTACATCTTTTTCACTCATCGGTTTTTTTTCAATAGAACCGGTTTCATAAAAGGGAAGATTTTGAAAATGGATATTTTCATCGTTGATACCAACATAGCGGCAGGTGGCTTTTGCCTCGCATCTGCGGATGAGACCTTTGATAGCCCGGATAGCAGGTGTATCAGTTTGATTGGCTTTTTTGCGGGCAATAAATCTTCTTGCATCTTCCAGGATCTTGCCGGACTTCTTTGTATCGATACCTGCGATCTCTTCAAAGCCAACCGCAAAATCAAGAAACCTTGTAACGAATTCATCAGTGACGGCAATGTTACCGCTTGTTTGATAGGCCACATGTACATCATGGCCCTGGTCATGCAGGCGCTGAAATGTGCCACCCATGCTGATTATATCATCATCAGGATGCGGAGAGAAAATGAGACAACGTTTTGGATAAGGTTCGCTGCGTTCAGGATGTGTTGGCAGATTCACATTTGGTTTGCCACCCGGCCAACCTGTGATAGAATCACGCAGCATGTAATAGACTTTCAAATTTATTTCATATGCATCGCCTTCTTCAACCAGCAAATCACTTAATCCATATTCATTGTAATCACTATTGGTAAGGCTAAGCACCGGCTTCTTTAACTTCAGCGCCATATTCACAACAGCTTTCTTTATGATCTTAGGCGTCCAGTCACAATCTCCCGTAAGCCAGGGGGATTTGAACCTGGTAAGTTCAGCTGCTGCTGCTTCATCTACAACAAAAGTTACGTCATCATGCGTTTGCAATAAAGAAGCAGGCACATGGTCAGTATGATCTTCTTCTACCGATTTTTTAATTACCGGGGCTTTTGATGGTCCCCATGCCATCAGTATGATCTTTTTTGCTTTTAGTATTTCACCAATACCCATAGTGATCGCAAGTCGCGGCACTTCTGAAATATTTGCAAACTCATAAGCATTTGCAATGCGTGTTGAGTTATCAAGACTGATCAATCTTGTTTTGGAATGAATACTTGAGCCAGGTTCATTAAAACCAATATGTCCATTGATACCGATACCAAGAATCTGTAATTCAATTCCACCGGCATCTTCGATCATTTTTTCATACTGGCGGCAATGCTCCTTTATATCCTCTTTTTTTATCTGGCCGTTTGGTATGTGCGTATTCTTCGGGTCAATATCAACGTGGTTGAATAAATTCACCTTCATAAAACGCTGGTAACTCTGCAACGCATCGTTGCTGATCGGATAGTACTGGTCAAGGTTGAATGCAATGACATTCTTAAAACTCAGTTTTTCTTCTTTGTGCATTCTTACCAGTTCAGCATAAAAAGTTTTTGGAGTGGATCCGGTAGAAAGACCAAGAACAGCCTTTTCTTTTTTCTTTTGTTTTTCACGGATAAAATCAGCTACTTGTTTTGCTACCGCTTTTGAGCCTGTCTTTAGATCGGGATAAATTTTTACAGGGATCTTTTCAAATGAATCAACCATACTCATGTTGGCAAGGGGTTTAGGCGAAAATAAAGAAAAACCCCCTGTCCCCCTAAAGGGGAGACTTAATAACCCTCTGTCTCCCTAAAGGGAGAACTTAAGCTGAGTAACAGATGATTTTTATTGAGGGCTTAATAGTGATAGTTGGATGACTGTTTTACCTAATTAGAAGGTCCAAAAGCCCCTTTAGGGGGTTGGGGGGTTTATTTCAATTTCATCAACAAACAGCCATGGTTTATTTCCTTCGCCGGGATTACCGCCGGGAATAATTCCCCAGTTCTTTACCAGCACTTTTACATAACGGGCATTCGTAGATTTGAATTCGACTTTCATAGTTCCTGATTCGACTCCTTTTGTTCTTGCATGGAAGTCATCAGTAAGTCCAACAGAAGTGAAATCTTTCCCATTATTAGAAACAAAAACCTCTACTGTTAGGGGTCGCCAGATCCAGCTACCCGTTTCCTGTAAAGTATGCACTACAACATTTGTGATCTTTTCTTCTTTTCCCAGGTCAATGACTGCTTCGCAATCGCTGCCTGAAAAGCCAAGCAATTGTTTGCTGTTTGAAAGGCCTTTTTCGTTTTGAATACCATTAACCAGCGTAAATGCGCCGTCGCCTTTATACTTGTCTGCCGGCTGTGCGGTCAACGTTATTTTTTTGCCTGTAGCTTTATTAAATAAAATTGCTTGTGATACCGGGTTACTGATGGCTTTTCCATCTACCCTTGATATGGCCGCCACCAGTTGTGTCGATTTAATTAATAAAGGAGCAGTATAATTTTTCCCTTCATTAAATTTCAATTCATACTGACTGTTTGAAGAATGAGTTATGGTTTTGATCTCTGCATCGGGATATTTTGTTTCGAGTTTCCATAACACACCGTCAAAATTATTTGTTGGCATTACGGTAGCTTTCAGATCATAATAAACCCTACTATAGTTTGCTTTCCACAGATTATATCTTTTGAATTGCGTTTGCATCCTTTTTTCAAAGCTGTTCCAATCCTTTTTTTCTTTTGGACTCCAAAGCACTTCACTTAATGCTGTTAATCTTGGAAAGATCATATATTCAACTTTCCTTGGATTGCTCATATACTCTGACCAAACATTGGCTTGCGCACCCAATACATATTTTGCCTGTTCTGCATTCAATGCTGCAGGTATGGGTTCATAACTATAAACTTTTTCAACAGGAAGATTACCACCAATGACCACACTGTCTTCATTTTCTGTTTGTGAATAATCAAGATAAACATAAGTAGTTGGCGTCATGATCACCTGGTGATTTTCTTTTGCAGCTTGTATACCTCCGTCTTCACCCCGCCAACTCATGACGATCGCATTCGGAGCAAGCCCACCTTCTAATATCTCGTCCCAGCCGATTATAGTTTTTCCTTTACTATTGATGTATTTTTCCATTCGCTGAATAAAATAACTCTGCAATTCATGTTCATCTTTGAGCTTGTTATCTTTTAGCCTCTTCTGGCAATTCGGACAACGTTTCCAATTTGATTTTGGACACTCATCACCGCCAACATGAAAATATTTACCGGGAAATAACGGAACCACTTCATCAATCACATCTTGTAGGAATTTAAATGTTTCTTCCTTGCCTGCACAAAACACATCGCTATATACTCCCCATGCTTGTTGTACTTGCTTTCCAGTTGAGTCACCTGCCCATTTTCCATTTTTCGGGAAATAATTTTTAGTTGGCTCTTGAGGAAAACAACTTAGATAAGGATATGCTGCAATAGCAGCGCTGCTATGACCCGGCATTTCTATCTCAGGAATAACAGTGATATACCGGTCAGCTGCATATTTCACAATTTCTCTTACTTGTTCCTGTGTATAAAATCCTCCATCTTTTATATTATCATTTCCAGTGCCGGGATGGCGGCCTATGATCGTTCCATTTCTCCATGCACCAACTGAAGTAAGCTTCGGGTATTTTTTAATTTCAATCCGCCATCCCTGGTCTTCGGTTAAATGCCAATGAAAATAATTTAGCTTATGATATGCCATGTAATCGATTGTTTTTTTGACAAAATCAACTGCCATAAAATGACGACCACAATCGAGATGCAGGCCACGATACCCAAAACGTGGATAATCTTTTATTGTTACATAAGGCAACAATATTTGGTTGTTTGAGATGTGTGGTGGTAATAGCTGGATCAGGGTTTGAAATGCATAGAATAGGCCCAACTCACCTCCCTTTATTGTTATTCCTTTTTTATCTATAGTCAATTCATATGTGCCTTTTACCCCGAAGTAATCTTCATCATAATCAATGAATATTTCGGCAGGGAAACCGTAACTGTGTTCAGTTCCTTCTTTGAATTCTGTAACATTATAGTATTTCGAGAGGTATTCTTTAAAGAACTCAACCGGCTGATCGGGAGTGTCAGAACCGTGAATGAAGCCGACAGGTTGTTTTAACACAAAAGAACCTATGCCATTCGTTACTTCTGCTGGTTGGGGAATAATATCAACTTGCGAATAGATAATTGGACTAAAGACAAGGCTAAGGATCAGGGCAATCGTTCTCATTTATAATTATTTTTACAAGAGTACAAAAAAGCCCGTTTTTAATTACCAACAGGCAATATTTTAGACAAACGTTTTACTTTAATACAGGCAAAATGATATTACTTCTGCTCGTAACATCATGATAGATTCTAATGGTCGCTTTTTGGTAATCGCTTTCGTTTGCTTCTGGTATGCGAAGAAATTTTTGCGGATTACGATCAACCAATGGGAACCAGCTGCTTTGGACCTGCACCATGATCCGGTGACCTTTTTTGAATGTGTGCAATACATCATTTAAGGCAAACTTTACTTCAGTAACGCGGCCTGGAGTGAAAGGCACTGCTTTCGAAAGATCATTCCTGAATTTTCCCCGCATCACCTCTGCTCTTACCAGCCTTTGCAGTCCTGCCATTGTTGTACCGGGTTTTTTGTCAGTGGGGTCTTTTTCGTATTCAGGCAACACATCGATCAACTTGACAATGAAATCGGCATCAGTGCCTGTAATACTCACAAAAAGGTCTGCAATGATTGGCCCGGCAATAGTCATGTCTTCCGTAAGCGTATCGGTTTCAAAAACCACTACATCGGGTCGCATCGCGGCGAATCGCTGGTCTTCTACCATGTATTCATCGTTGCGATAATTGTAAATACCATTTGTATAAGGAACTGGTTTGGCAGGATCGCTTATGTATTCAGAAAATTTTTTTGATGTTGTATTCTTGGAGAGGGAGAGTTTGTTATTTGCTCCAAGGTAATAGGTCGTCACTTTTGTATTCGACGGCGGCCATTGGTTAAAATGTTTCCATTGGTTAGTGCCTGTTTCAAATATAGTGGCTTCCGATGCGTTAAAGCTTCCTTTGTCTTTGAGATAATAATTGAAGAAAGCAATTTCGATCGAATCCTGGAAAAAGTTATTGACGTTAGTCCCAAACTGATGCGTTCCAAATTCTTTCCATTCATCTGCGCCCCATGCACCATGTGTCCATGGTCCCATCACCAAAAAGTTCTTATTACCCGGGCCTTGCTTTTCAATGGCTTCATAGGTTTTCAATGCGCCAAAAAGATTTTCCGCATCAAACCAACCACCAACCACTAACGTGGGAATGGTAATATTTCTTAAATGTTGACGTATGTTGCGTGAACGCCAATAATCATCGTATGTGTCATGAGCAAGATATTCCTGCCAGTATTTTCCTTTGCCATTAAAATACTTTGGGCCATTAGTTTCCCTGATCGTTTTCATATCAAGAAAAAACTTGTAGGCATCTGAATAATTGGTAGGAGTGAACAATGTCCATTTATAAGCGGCGACGCGACCACCGGGTCTTGGCCGATCGTATCCTTCCATAAAACGAAAATTGTCCAAGAGAAAAAATGCGCCGTTATGGTTCACATCATCACCGGCGAACTCGTCTGTTACCGGTGCTTGCGGACTTACTGCTTTGATTGCAGGATGAGCTCCCGGCAAACTTGCCGTAGCATAGAAACCGGGATACGAAATACCCCAAAGACCTACCCTGCCATTATCATTTTGTAAAAACTTCAATAACCATTCAATCGTGTCATAGGTGTCGCTGCTTTCATCCACATCTTTGTTGGTTTTTTTGTTAGGAATGTAAGGAGTGACCTCTTCATTAATGCCTTCGCTCATATGGCGGCCGCGCACATCCTGTTTCACATAGATGTACTTTTCTTCCTGCATTTCACCGGGCATGATCCCGGTAGGATAATTGGAAGACCCGTATGGCCATACACTATAGGGAGTACGTTGTATTAAGATAGGATATTGTTGCGACGAATCTTTTGGCACATAAATGATGGTATATAGTTTTATCCCATCACGCATCGTGATCGTAGTATCGATCTTTGTATAATTTTCTTTTACATAATTATTGCCTTGCTGAGCTTCAACGGAGAAAATAAAAAGAATGCTTAACGTGAAAAGTATAAATTTCATTAATTACTTCATTACGGGTAAAATAATACTGCTGCTGTTCGCGGCATCATGATGGATCCTGATCGTCGCTTT
>CBFGXP010000214.1:0-6434 GCA_965652775.1 uncultured bacterium | reverse complement strand
TAGCATCAACAAGCGAAGTGTATGGCGATCCTTTAGTACATCCGCAAAATGAAGATTATTGGGGCAATGTTAATCCTGTTGGGCCAAGAGGTGTGTACGATGAAGCCAAACGTTATATGGAAGCGATTACGATGGCGTATCATAATTTTCATGGAGTTGATACAAGAATTGTAAGAATATTTAATACATATGGTCCACGAATGAGATTAAACGATGGCCGCGCCTTACCGGCTTTTATCGGGCAAGCCTTAAGAGGAGAAGACCTGACTGTGTTTGGTGACGGATCGCAAACAAGAAGTTTCTGTTTTGTAGATGATCTTGTAGAGGGGATTTACAGGTTACTCATGAGTGATCATTATATGCCTTTAAATATTGGAAATCCTGATGAAATTTCATTAAAGGAATTTGCCGAAGAAGTGCTTGCATTGACAGGTAACAAGGTCAAGATCATTTATAAGCCATTACCCGTTGATGATCCCAGGCAACGACAGCCTGATATTACAAGGGCAAAGAAGATCCTGGGATGGCAGCCAAAAGTTGCCAGAAAAGAAGGGTTGAAAATTACATACGAGTATTTTAGATCTCTTGCGCCTGAAGAATTGAATAAGCAACCAAAAGAATTTGTGAGCAAGCGATAGAGCTTTTGATTTGTTTTTGAATGAATAGTAGAAATATTAAACCTTAAAATAAAGATGTACCAGGAATTAATTGATAAGAAAGCGAAATTGGCGGTTATTGGCTTGGGATATGTTGGACTTCCTATTGCTCTGGAATTTGCCAAAAAAATTTCAGTGATTGGTTTTGATATAAATGAAGGCCGTGTAGAGATGATGAGAAATTGTCAGGATCCAAGTAATGAATTGGTGAAACAGGATTTTGACGGATGCGACATTCATTTTACTTCAAAACTTGATGAGCTGAAGGAAGCGAAGTTTTTTATTGTTGCCGTACCAACACCAGTTGATCAGCATAATGTACCTGACCTGACACCGGTAAAGAAAGCCTCTGAAACCATCGGTAAGGTTTTGAAAAAAGGAGATTATGTTGTGTTTGAATCAACAGTTTATCCAGGTTGTACCGAAGAAGATTGTTTACCGATCATTGAACAACTATCGGGTTTAAAAAATCTAAAAGATTTTAAGCTTGGTTATTCTCCTGAAAGAATAAACCCGGGTGATAAAACACATACCCTTTCTAAAGTAATAAAAGTGGTGTCAGGTTGTGATGCGGAATCGTTGGAAGAAATTGCAAAAACCTATGAGCTGGTTGTAACTGCAGGAGTGCATCGGGCATCCTGTATAAAAGTGGCGGAAGCGGCCAAGATCATTGAGAATACGCAGCGTGACCTCAATATCGCATTGATGAATGAGCTTTCAATCATTTTTGACAAAATGAATATTAATACGTTCGAAGTGTTGGAAGCTGCAGGCACAAAGTGGAATTTTCTGAAATTTTATCCCGGGCTTGTCGGCGGACATTGCATCGGGGTCGATCCTTACTATCTAACGTACAAATCAAGTGAATTGGGTTTTGATTCCAAGGTTATTTTAGCTGGTCGTTATATAAATGACGGTATGTCGTTGTATGTAGCCCGAAAAGTAGTAAGATATATTACCAGGAATGTAAGTAATGTACAGACATCAAGAGTGTTGGTTCTCGGTGCAACATTCAAGGAAAATGTAAGTGATATCAGAAATTCAAAAGTTGCAGATGTCGTAAAAGAATTACAGTCTTTTTCAGTGAATGTTGATGTATGTGACCCACATGCATCCTCTGAAGAGATGATGCACGAATATGGATTTGGATTAACAGAAATTAATGGCACCGATTATGACGCTGTCATCCTTGCGGTATCACATGAGCAGTTTAAGGAAATGGATGAGAAATTTCTCATGTCTATCACAAAACCGCATGCAGTTATTTATGATCTGAAAGGGTTATATCGCAATAAAATTAAAAACAGAGTTTACTGGAGTTTATAAAATGCCTTTTATCCAAACCCCCATACCCGATTTACTGGTTTTTGAACCAAAAATATTCGAAGATAGCCGCGGCTATTTTTTTGAGTCTTTCAATCTCCAGACTTTTAGAGCCGCTGGTATTGAAATAAATTTTGTACAGGATAATCAATCGTCTTCACGATACGGAGTGATCAGGGGATTACATTACCAGCTCGAACCACATGCGCAGGTTAAGTTAATAAGGGTATTGGCAGGAAATATATTGGATATTGCTGTTGATATCCGCAAGGGATCACCAACTTTTGGTAAAAGTTTTTCTATTGAGCTTTCTGCAGAGAATAAAAAGCAATTGTTTATCCCCGCAGGATTTGCTCATGGGTTTTCAGTTTTGAGCGACCAGGCAGAAGTATTTTATAAATGTGATTCACTTTACAATAATGATAGTGAGGCCGGCATCTTATATAACGATCCTTCTTTGGGTATAGATTGGAAAATTCCTACGGGAAAAGAAATAATTTCTGCAAAAGATTTAAAGCTTCCATTGCTTAAGGATTGCAAAAATAATTTTTCATATCCCCAATGAAAATCAAACCTAAAATACTGGTGACAGGCGGTAATGGCCAATTGGGGAGGGAGCTGCAGGAATTGGCTTCATTCTATGCGGATTATGAATTTCATTTTCTTACGAGAGAAGATATGCCAATCGATCAATTTGAATTGGTAAGAACCTTTTTCAATACTTTAAAACCCGCTTATTGTATCAATTGCGCTGCGTATACGGCTGTTGATAAAGCTGAATCAGAAAAAGAACTGGCCTTTCAGATCAATGGCGAGGCAGTTGGGGTGCTTGCGGCAGTGTGCAGACACCATAACACGAAATTCATTCATATTTCTACGGACTATGTTTTTAATGGTGAAGGGACTTATCCTTATACAGAGAATTTTCCCACCGATCCAATAAATGTTTATGGCGCATCGAAACTGGACGGAGAGAAGCAGGCAATTCAATTGAATCCTGATTGTCTTATCATTCGCACTTCCTGGGTGTATTCGTCCTTTGGAAAAAACTTTGTGAAGACAATGCTACGATTGATGAATGAGAAAGATGAGATCAGCGTTGTAAATGATCAGGTCGGTTCACCGACCTATGCTGCTGATATTGCTGAAGCAATTTTAAAGATAATTTCAGATCTTAACGTGAAACCTGTTGAGTGGAAACCAGGAATATACAATTTCAGTAATGAGGGGATAATCACCTGGTATGACTTTGCAGTGGCCATAAAAGAAATAAGTAACTGCCCATGTGATGTAAAGCCAATTACAACTTCAGCATATCCGACTCCTGCCAGGCGTCCTGCTTATTCTGTTCTTGATAAAACAAAAATCCAGGAAACTTTCGGTATTCAATTAAAAGACTGGGAAAAGAGCCTCGAAATTTGTATAAAGAAAATAAAGAATGATCGTTGAATCAGGTGACGTGAAATAGATGCTACTAATATTGCTACGTTGCTGAATTACGAATATTAAGAACAGAGGGAATAATTGTAATTTCTTTTTTCAGGTTATAGTTGCTTTTCTCCAATGATTTAAATAAAACAGCGGCTGCAGCTTTACCCATTTCGAATGCGGGTTGTGTAATAGTAGTAAGCGTTGGAGTAAGTATGAGCGCCGCCTGGAGGTTTGTAAAACTGATCACTTTTATTTCTCCGGGTATAGAAAGTTTTAGATCGGCACACGCAAGGTATATCGGCGTGGTTAATTTTTCCACAGAAGCGATCAGGGCATCCGGTCTGGTTTTCGTCGTTAGCAGATCGCGGATGATCTTATAATTTCCTTCGTTGTTGCTTGTACAGGAAATGATATCGTTTGTATTTTTTTTGATATGATTATCTGATAAAGCCTGTTTAAAACCTTCCATCCGTTTATTATTAATAGAAAGTGTAGAAGATGTAGACAGGAAAACAATTCTTGTACAACCCGTTTTAATCAGGTGACAGGTCGCATTATAGCTGCTTTCAAAATCATCTGTAATGACCTTGGCGGTTTCAACATCTTCGCATACTCTGTCAAAAAATACAACCGGCATTCCGCCGGCGATGACTTCTTTAATATGATCGCTGGTACATGTTTCGTCAGAAACAGAAATAAGTATTCCATCAACCCGTCCGCTTTGAAATTCTTTTAAAATAGCTTCTTCTCTTTCAAAACTTTCATGTGTCAGGTATATCAATACGTGGTATCCTTTGTCATGAGCCACAGACTCAATTCCATTTATCGCAAGGGAAAAAAAACTATCGGCTACTTCCGGCAGTACAACGGCAATCGTTTTACTGCTTCTTTTACGCAGGCTGCTTGCGTAAGGATTGGGAGTGTAGTGTAATTGTTTTGCCAGTTCAAAAACTCTTTGTTTTGTTTCCGGACTTATTTCATGACTATCCTTAAGTGCTTTTGAAATTGTAGCAACTGACAAGTTGAGCTGCTTTGCGAGATCTTTAATTTTCACACTCATTGAAAAAAATTATTTCATTGCATGGCATCCGCGAAAACGGTTTCGTAAATAAAAATGTTCTGTTGTATCTGTTTGCGATTTAAAATTGTCATTTTAGTATCCGGGTACATCAACGATTGCTAAAGAAACATGCCTTCGAAACGGACTTTAGGACTTCATCATACAATACTTTCAATTTGTCTTCAGCATTTAGTTGTGCGCCCAATGTTTTATTTTCATAAATAAACAAGCTCATTAATAGAATGATAATATATCCTTGTCACAGCTTTAATATGTAGCAAAGTTTCCTTACCTAATTTAGTAAAATTGAATGACATGAATACAAACAATTTTGAAGCAGTTCCGCTTAAAAACCTTGACGAATGGGAAGAGGATCTCCTGCGTCGTTATCCTGATCCCGATTCAATTGCAACAGCAAAAACAACAGAAGAATACAGGAACTACGATAATCCTGAACGGGATACCGTAAAAGAATTTTACAGGTTGAATCATAAGTACCAGACCTATGACTTTGTAATGAACAAAAGGAAAGAATTTCTTTCTTTTTCAAAAAAAGAAATGCCGGTATGGGATGCTTTCAATTTTTTAAATGAACTCGTAGATGATTCTGATCCCGATACAGATCTTGATCAGTTCCAGCACCTGCTGCAGACGTCTGAGGCCATCCGCAGGGACGGTCATCCCGACTGGATGGTATTGGTGGGGTTGATGCATGACATGGGTAAGGTTCTTTGTTTGTTTGGTGAGCCGCAATGGGCCGTTGTTGGCGATACATTCCCTGTTGGTTGTGCCTACTCAGATAAAATAGTTTATCCTGAATTTTTTAAACTCAACCCGGATTTTAATAATGAAAATTATAATTCTAAACTCGGGGTATATACTGAAGGTTGCGGTTTAAGGAATGTTCACATGTCATGGGGCCATGATGAATATGTATACCAGATGATGAAGGATTATTTACCTGAATCAGGTTTGTACATGCTCCGCTATCATTCATTTTACTCATGGCATCGTGAAGGAGCCTATGACCATTTGCTGGATGATCATGACAGGGAAATGTTGAAATGGGTGAGACTTTTTAATCCATATGATCTTTATTCAAAAAACCCGGAACCACCGGATTGGAAAAAACTGAAACCTTATTATGAGGAGCTGGTGGCAAAATATCTGCCGCCAACCCTCAAATTTTGATTGAACACTATTTACTATAGGAAAGAGTTTCTTGGCTGCTTGTAAATTTCATATCTCAAATTAAAATTAACTGCTATGCGAAAACTTAACCAACGATTACGATTTTTCCGTGTCTTATTAATTTTTTCCTTTTCGCTTACAATGCTCACGACCCATGCGCAGCAACGACAAATTAGTGGTACAGTAAAAGATGCAAAAGGAAACCCGGTTGCATCAGTAACCGTAGCTGTCAAGGGAAGCCCGGCCTCCGCAATTACTGCTGATGACGGATCTTTTTCTATTTCAGCTAAGGATGGCGATGTACTTGTTTTCAGCTCTATTTCTTTTGAAACTGCTGAAGTAAAAGTTACATCTGCTTCCTCCTCCTATGCCGTTGTTCTGAATACCAACGCGGTTGTTATGACGGATGTGGTTGTGGTTGGATACGGCACACAGAATAAAAAAGATATAACGGGAGCGGTGAAGACACTGAAGAGTGGCGCATTTAATAAGGGGATCATTAATTCTCCTCAGCAATTGCTGCAGGGTAAAGTTGCAGGAGTAAACGTTACTTCAGTAAGTGGTGAACCAGGCGGTACATTGGGCATCACAATTCGTGGCCCCGGTGGTGTGAGGACAAGCAACACCCCCCTTTTCGTGGTTGATGGTATCCCACTTGATAATTCTTCTACGGGTCGCGGTGATCCACTGAATTTTTTGAATCCGCAGGATATCGAATCTATGGATGTATTGAAAGATGCATCAGCGACCGCAATTTATGGATCGAGAGGTGC
>CBFGXP010000213.1:0-6465 GCA_965652775.1 uncultured bacterium | reverse complement strand
TTGGTTTTCTTTGGGTTACTATTTGTAAATAACTGTATTAAAACTTGCAGATTGAGCACTGATTTAAAAGAAAAAGAGTTATTGAAAGGATTGGCGCTGGGAGAAAAAAAGGCGGTCGAAACCATTTACAAGGACAATTACAATATGGTTCAAAGCCTGGTTATCAACAACAACGGGTCTGCACAGGAAGCGAAAGATATTTTCCAGGAGGCGATGATCGTGTTGCTGGAAAAGGCCAGGTCAGGAAATTTTGAACTCAATTGCCAGATCAAAACCTATGTTTACTCGGTGTGCCGGCGGATCTGGTTGAAGAAACTGCAGCAGTATAACCGGTATTCAAATGAGGTGGAGAGTGTGGTAAGCACAGTGCCGGTGGAAGAAGATGTGGAAGAATACGAAAGGCGGGACCAGGAATTTGTGATGATGGAAAAAGCGATTGGCAGTCTTGGTGAACCTTGTAAGAGTCTTATTGAAGCCTTTTACATTCAAAAGCGAAACATGCAGGACATTGCCACCCAATTTGGGTATACAAATGCTGACAATGCAAAAAACCAGAAGTACAAGTGCCTGATGAGATTGAAAAAATTATTTTTCGCTCAATATAAAAACGGTAAGTGATGGAAGATATTCAAATGCTGGAAGCTGTTGAACGTTACATCCGCGGTGAAATGAAACCGGATGAAAGGGTTCATTTTGAACACCTGCGTAAAACTAATCCCGAAGTGGATCAGATGGTGGTAGAGCATACTCTTTTCATTCATCAAATGAATGAAGTGGGTGAAGTGCGAAAATTTAAATCTACTTTAAATGAAGTGCATATTGATCTTGCTGAAAAAGGATTGATCAATTCGGATAGATTGAAAGGCAAAGCAAAAGTCGTTTATCTCTGGAAACGTTACAAGAGAGTGGCTGCTATCGCTGCCACCATTGCCGGCATTACCACTGTTACTATAAGTTTATTGGTTTGGTCACTTTCTCCGAATCCTGATACTAAGATAATCAAGGACCTTAGTCGTGATCTGGATAAGGTAAAAAAAGATCAAATAGTTACAAAAGCCGCTGTAAATAATTTACAGAATGATATAAAAACGCAGTACAATCCCAACATTGATTATAAATCCGGTGGCTCTGGATTCTTGATTGATGGAAAAGGTTTACTTATCACAAACCTCCACGTTGTGAGAAATGCCAGGAATATCGCCATACAAAACAGGAAAGGCGCCATCTTCAATGCAAGAGTTGTTTTTACTGACGTTCAAAAAGATATTGCGATCCTGAAAGTAGATGATGGTAATTTCAAGTCGCTTAATGCCATTCCTTATAATATCAGTAAAGCATCTGCTGACCTTGCCGAACCTATTTTTACGCTTGGCTATCCCCGTGATTCTATTGTCTATGGACAGGGTTATTTAAGTGCAAATACCGGATATAAGGGAGATACCCTCAGTTGCCAGATAGCTATTACGGCTAATCCCGGAAATAGTGGCGGACCCGTTCTCAACCATAATGGGGAAGTTATCGGGATACTCAGCACCCGCCAGGTCTCAGCAGAAGGAGTTGTTTTCGCAATACAGTCAAAATATATTCACAGTGTATTGACTGAATTAAAAAAATCCGATACTTCTTACTTAAAAGTAAAAACTCCGGTTGTTTCTTCTTTAAAGGGAATGGATCGTACGCAACAGGTAAAAAAGATCGAAGATTATGTCTTTATGGTTAAAGTAAATTAATATAACCTGATCTTATCTTAATATTTAAAAGCTGCTGCGGCAGCTTTTATTTTGCCCATAGGTTTGGAGGATATTCACCGGCATCAATGAGCTTTTGTAAGCTTTCTCTCACCATTGGCGCATCTTCTTTATAAGTTACGCCGAACCATTTCGATGAAGTAGGAATTACTTTTATCACACCTTCCGCATCCTTAATGAATCTATCTGCTACTATAGGTATAAAAAATTCTGCTTTTGGATTGGACGCATTTTGAGAAAGAAATTCTTTAAATATTTTTTTGGTATAATCAAAGACCTCGGGATGAAAGCACCAGAAATTCATGGACACATGTGTTTCCAGTGGAAGTTCTTTTGGAAAGTGTTCATCGTTACAAATGATCTTATTTCCCTGCCTTGATACATTCAACCTTTCAACAACTGAAACCAGGTCTCCATGTTTATCTACTTCGCAAACACCACGGTTTACAGTGCCATGTTCTGAAAGTGTTTTTAATAACTCATACCCGATAATGGCATACACATCTTTTTTGCAGTCATTTACTAGAAAATGATGCGCTTTTTCAAATCCGTCTCTTCCATAAAAATCGTCGGCGTTGATGACGGCGAAAGGTTCACTTACTTTTTCATCGGCACAAAGAACAGCATGTGCCGTACCCCATGGTTTTGTTCTTTCGCCAGGAATCTCAAATCCTTCTGCATATTTATTCAATTCCTGGAAGACATACTCAACGTCGATCCTGCCTTCAATATCTTTCCCGACTATTTCACGAAAATTCTTTTCAAACTCCTTGCGGATAATAAACACCACTTTGCCAAAGCCGGCCCTGATAGCATCATAAATGGAATAATCCATGATAGTTTCTCCCGATGGACCAAAGCCTTCTACCTGCTTCATGCTTCCGTAACGGGAAGCCATGCCTGCTGCGAGTATCACCAATGTTGGTTTCATCAAACAATTTTAATAAAGATGCGAAAATAAATAAATTAGCTACTTTCCATTCATATTTATTACATGCAAGCTCCGGATCTTAAAAACATTACAACTGATAAAATACATGACCCTCTTTTAGAAAACAAAAAAGTTGAGTTGGATGTATTACGTCTTGATAAGATCCACCCTGTCATTTCAGGTAATAAATGGTTTAAACTAAAATATCACTTGGACAATTTTAATGCCGGTAATTATAATGGTATCCTTACTTTCGGCGGCGCCTGGTCTAATCATATTGTAGCAACGGCCTGTGCCTGTTATTTGAAAAAGATAAATTGTGTTGGAATAATTCGTGGAGAAAAAGCTACGTCTATATCCGCAACGTTAACTGAAGCAGTACACTATGGAATGGATATAAAGTTCATCTCCCGTGAAAATTACAGCCAGCGAAACGGTAATGAATTTCTTGAGACACTTAAAAAAGAATTCCCTCAACATTATATTATACCCGAAGGAGGTGCAGGCCCTGAAGGTGAAAAGGGAGCTGCAGAAATTTTACAATACATCGATGGGAAGAATTATTCTCATATCGCCTGTGCGGTTGGAACGGGAACAATGTTTAAGGGGCTTCAGAGAGCTGCTTTATTTGGCCAACAGGTGATCGGTGTGGTGGTTCTAAAAGGATGGAAGGAAGATAGAGAGACTAATACTGGCAACTTCATTTATGACTATCACTTTGGAGGTTATGCAAAATTCAATGCAGTCCTTATCAATTTTATGAATGACTTCTTTAGCTCAACCCGCATTCCAACCGATATCGTTTATACTGGCAAACTTGCTTATGCGCTATATGATATGGTTATTAAAGACCGCTTTCGTCCAATGAGTAAAATTCTAATGATTCATAGCGGAGGTTTACAGGGAAATGCATCATTGCAAAAAGGTTCGTTAATCTTTTAAGTTTGCGCCCTGTGTTCCTATCTTTGCCACGGTAGGCCAAAAGAAATTTTTTGTTTTAACGTTCTATATCCATGCGAAAAATCATCCTGTCACTCTTACTATGTATTGCTGCATTTGCTCATGCCCAGGACTCATTACCTGCTTTTTCAGTCGTCAACAAAGGGAACAATCGAATTGTTATCAGCTGGAATAACAAGTACCCGAAATTAAAACAGATAAGCATCCAGCGATCAACAGACAGCCTTTCCAATTTTAAAACATTGATCACTGTTCCTGATCCCAACAATAAACAAAACGGTTATCTTGATGCAAAAGCGCCAAATGACAAGATGTTTTACAGGCTCTATATTCTTGTGGATGGCGCTAATTTCGTTTTTTCGAAATCAAAAAGACCTGCCAATGACAGCATCCGAACAGCTTTACTTTCGGATACCTCTGCAACAAAGATCACTGATAGTGCTTATTTAAAGTTGGTTGAAAAAGTAATCAGTCAAAACCTGCCCGACAGTGCATTGACCTCTGAAGAACTTATTATACTCAGGAGATACAGGAATGGGAAACAGAATCTGCTGTCCGACTCAATATCGAGAAAATTAGATGCCGTAGTAAAAAATAAACGAAATGGTGATGTAACGATACCTATGTATCGGATTGTGGCTAATAAAGATGGCCTTGTAAGAATCTCGCTTGCAGATTTTGGTAATAAAAAATATTCAATAAAGTTTTATGAAGATGATGATACATTTCTTTTTGAATTAAAAGACATCAAAGAAGCTTCACTAATGCTGGAGAAGTCAAATTTTTATCATGCCGGCTGGTTCAAATCTGAATTGTATGAAAATGAAAAGCTTGTTGAGAAGAACAGGTTTTTTATTCCGAAAGATTTCTGATTTTCAATTGTTGCATTGTTTAATGGTTAAATTGTTAGACCTAAGACAATTTGACAATTAAACAATTTGACCATTTATCAATTCTACTTCAAACACTTTTTCAAAATTTCTTTTTACAACTTCCTTTGCTTCTTCAAAATCAACCTTCCTGCCTAATTCTTTCTCAAGAGATGTGACCTGCTTGTTTTGAATACCGCAGGGAATAATATTATTAAAAAAAGAAAGATCAGTGTTTACATTAAAAGCAAAACCATGCATGGTGATCCACCTGCTGGTTCGTACACCCATTGCACATATCTTTCTTTCCCTGCCCGGAATATCAGGATCAAGCCAAACACCGGTCTCTCCCGAAGACCTGGCACCCTTTAGACCATAGTCAGCAAGACTACCGATGATCACTTCTTCAAGATTGCGAAGATATTTACCAATATCAGTGTAAAATTTTTCAAGATCAAGAATTGGATAACCAACTATCTGCTGATCGCCATGAAAAGTAATATCGCCGCCGCGGTTGGTTCTGAAAAATTGTATCCCGTTTTCCTCCAGCTGTTTTTCACTCATCAGCACATTATCGATATTACCGCTTTTTCCAAGTGTATAAACAGGGGGATGTTCGACAAATAAAAGATAATGTTCAGTTGAAAGTTCGGAGTTTAGAATTCGGAGTTCAGCGTCAATATCGACTGCCGACTCCTGACTAAAGACTAACGACTTTCTTCTCGTGTTTTCCTTTAGAAGGCTTTCCTGGTAATCCCATGCTTCTTTATAATCCATGTTTCCCAAATCCCGGAATATGACCTGCTGTTTATCCATCCTGCAAATGTACTTTTGCATCGTCACCCAAACAAAACCGACGCTGATGCGACGGAAGCGAAGCGTCGCAACTAAAGCTTAATCAGGCCACTTATGACGGTTAAATAAAAAAAGACTTATGACTGAAGATGACCAGGTAAAAGATGAATCGCCGAATGGCAGTGATGAACTGTATGAAAGATTAATCATAAAAATTGATAAAGGCCAGGAACCTCTTCGCATTGATAAATTCCTGATGCGACGAATTGAAGGGGGGACAAGAAATAAAATTCAGCAAGCGATAAATGCGGGAATGGTGACGGTTAATAAGAATACCGTGAAGCAAAATTATAAAGTGAAGGGGCTTGATGAAATAATTGTATACAGCGATATGAGCCCGGAAGACACGGAAGTGTTGCCGGAAAAACTTGATTTGGATATTTTCTATGAAGATGATGATGTAATGATCATAAATAAAGTGGCCGGAATGGTCGTCCACCCCGGAAGTGGAAATTATACCGGCACCTTATTGAACGGTGTAGCCTGGTACCTGCAACAAAAAGATCCCCTGATCACCGAGGATACGCTCCCAAGATTCGGATTAGTGCATAGAATTGATAAAAATACAAGCGGCTTGCTGTTAATGGCAAAAAACAGTAAAGCGATGACGCAACTCGCAAAACAATTTTATGACCATACTGTAAAACGAAAATACATTGCGCTTGTATGGGGTGACCTGAAAAGTGACGAAGGAACGATTGTGGCACATGTAGGTCGTAATCTTCGTTTCCGAAAATTATTTGAAGCTTACCCGGAAGGTGATCACGGCAAAGAAGCGATCACACATTATAAGGTGTTGGAACGATTCAACTATGTAACATTGGTTGAATGCGTGCTGGAAACGGGACGCACTCACCAGATACGGGTGCACATGAAATATATCGGTCATCCACTATTTAACGATGATACCTATGGTGGCGATAAAATTGTAAAAGGAACTGTGTTTGCCAAATACCGGCAGTTTGTTGACAATTGTTTTGCCATCTGTCCAAGACAGGCATTGCATGCAAAAACGCTTGGCTTTATCCATCCATCAACAAAGCAGGAAATTTTCTTCGATACCGAATTGCCAAAGGATATGCATGAGGTGATTGAGAAGTGG
>CBFGXP010000212.1:0-6474 GCA_965652775.1 uncultured bacterium | reverse complement strand
TGGAAGTAAGTTCTGTTTCCAACTTTGAAAGTTTCCAAACCAACCGCATGAAAATTCGTTTTAAAGACAGCAATGGTAAAATGCAATTGGCTCATTCATTAAACGGAAGTTCTTTGGCATTGCCCCGTATAGTTGCTTGCTTGTTGGAGAATAATCAAACCGATGACGGAATAATGCTTCCGATGTCAATCCATCAATACTTCGGCGATACTAAACTCTGTTAATTTTCTGACTGCTGCCTTAATAGGATGAAAGATTCGTATTAATCATTAGTTCTCACTGTAAGCACCTCAAACGTAACTTTACAGCTATTGCGAAACTATGGATGCATATACAGGCAAATACTATGTACAGGGTGGAGAAGAACAAAACGCCACGATACTGTTATTAAAAGACAAGCTCAGCATTGGACTAAGAGATGAGCATGGTAATCCAAGGATCGTATATTGGCCATATGAGCAAATCATCAAGGACAAATTTTGGAAAAGAGGCCAGTCAATTGTACGATGCGGCACTTACCCGATTCAGACAATTGAAGTGGATGTAAAAGAATTTGCAGATAAGCTGGAAGAAACGTTGAAAGAAAATGAAAGGTCCTGGTTAGGAAGATTCATGAACAAGAATCAGCGGAGGATGATCAGGATGTTGTCCATATTTATTGTAATACTTGTATCTGCGTACATCTGGTTAGTTCCCTTTCTGGCGGAAAGACTGGCAAATAAAGTTCCGGTTTCTTATGAAGAACGACTTGGAGATGGAATGTATAATGCATTAAAACAATCATTTGTAATTGATGCGGAAAAAACTGCATATATCAATGATTTTTTCAGAGAATTAAATATCGACTCAAAATATAATATTCGTATCACAGTGGTGAATGAAAATGTTGCAAATGCTTTTGCAATGCCGGGCGGTAACATTGTTGTCTACAACAAGATACTGATGAATATGAGCACTTATGAAGATCTTGCTGCCTTGTTGTCGCATGAGTTTACGCATGTAAATGAACGGCACACTACACGTTCATTATTCAGGCAAATGGCCTCGTCACTTTTCCTGTCAATTATTTTAGGAGATATAGGTACACTTGGAAATGTAATCATAAACAACGCAGATGATCTGAAAGGATTGAGTTACTCCCGTAAATTGGAGAGGGATGCAGACATGAACGGTTTAAGACTTTTAAGCGATAGAAAAATTGATTGCAACGGATTTATCCGCTTATTCGAATTGTTAAAAAAGGAGATCGGGCAGACGGGCGGCCAACCCACAGAATGGATCAGCAGTCATCCTGACCTGGAAAAAAGAATCGCCTATACAAGGTCAAGTGAGCAGTTCAATAAAAATGGAGTGGAAAAAAATGAGACACTGCAGACCTTGTTTTTGAAGATCAAAACAGGCGATTGAATTTCCTTCACTTCCAGAATAAAATGATAATTGGGAGTTAGTTTTTATTTGACGATCGAACCAATTTGGTAGATTTTGCGTCAGAACATAAAATGAGCAGGGGTTAAACCTCATTGTTAGTTGCGATTAATGGCAAATTTTAAAATAACAAAACTAATTAGGCGTTAACAATGCATTGGTTGGTTAAATGGTTTAAACCTTGCCTGTTGGTGGTCGTCTTAACACAAAATCTTTTTAATGTCCCTGGCTAATCAACTTAAAAATCAGCATTTGATGTGGCGGGCGGGCTTTGGACCGGCAGTTGAACAGCTGGCTGATCTCCCTCAGATTTCTTACAGACAATTATACAAAGCACTGCAAAAAGCTTCGGCTAAAAAGCCGGAGTATATTGATGTAGCAGATGACTTTCTCAAAGGTTTATGGGCTGGCATTGATGAAGTGGGAAGACAGGAAAGAAGAAAAGAAATGAACGAGGATGAAAGAAAGAAGATTCAGCAAAAGCAACGTGAAAGTGTTCGCAGTCTTAACCTGAATTGGCTGAATGTTTTTATAAATACCGATGCACAATTAAGGGAGAAAATGGCTTTCTTCTGGCATGGACACTTTGCATGCCGCAATCTGAATGTTTTTTATCAGCAAGGTTTGCTTGATGTGATCCGTCGCAACGCATTGGGAAGTTTTCGTGATATGCTGCATGAGGTTTCGAGGTCAGCGGCAATGCTGAACTTTCTGAACAACCAGCAAAACCGCAAAGATCATCCAAATGAAAACTTTGCAAGAGAAGTAATGGAGTTGTTTACGCTGGGTCGCGGAAATTATACGGAAAATGATATTAAAGAAGCAGCACGTGCATTTACAGGTTGGAGTGCGGGATTAAAAGGAGAATATATTTTCCGTCGCTTTCAACACGATTTTGGTTCTAAAACAATATTGGGGAAAACCGGAAATTTTAATGGCGATGAAGTACTTGATATTTTATTGTCGGAAAAACAAACAGCAAAATTTATTACCCGGAAGGTGTATAAATTTTTTGTAAACGATACCATCGACGAACAAAAAGTAAACTGGTTAGCTGAGCGTTTTTATCAAAGCACTTATGATATCGGTAAATTGATGGAAGATATTTTTTTAAGCGATTGGTTTTATGATGAAAAAAATATCGGTAGCAAAATTAAATCACCTATCGAATTATTGGCCGGTGTTCAACGAATATTGCCAATGCAATTAGAAAACCCGGAGGCAATGACTTTCCTGCAAAGAGCATTGGGTCAAATGTTGTTTTACCCGCCAAATGTAGCTGGCTGGCCTGGCGGGAAAGCATGGATAGACAGCAGTAGCCTGATGCTTCGTATGCGTCTTCCGCAGTTGATCAATGATACAGATGAATTGAATGTAAAAACTAAAGATGATGATGACCAGATGATGGGAAGGAAATCACAAGAGCATGGAGGTAAGCCAATGGGTTATGGAAAACGATCAATAATCAAGGCAAATATTGACTGGAAAGAATATGTCGGTCATTTTGAAAAAGTACAAAAGGAACAATTGGTTGGTTCACTTGCGTCGAACTTATTACAAACCAAGAGTAATGTAAGCGCTGAGCTGATAAAACAATACGCCGATGCCGGCAGCAAAGAAAGTTTTATTAAGTCCGCAACATTACAGTTAATGAGTACGCCGGAATACCAGTTGTGTTAACACAAGGCCATTAGCTGTTAGCTTTTAGCTAATAGCTGGTGACTAATAGCTAAAAGCTTTTTATATGGTTATCAAACGTCGTGAATTTCTCCAGGTTGGTTCCCTTGCCACAGCGTCGCTGATGGTGCCAAAATTTTTAAAGGCATTTGAAGCAAGGAATGTAGTACCACAGGGAAACAAAGTTTTAGTGATACTTCAACTTAGTGGTGGTAATGATGGATTGAATACTGTTATTCCTTACCGCAATGATATCTATTACAAAACAAGACCAAAACTTGGTATTGAAAGATCAAAAGTCTTATCATTGACTGATGAAGTTGGTTTGCATCCTGCATTGACGGGGTTTAAAGAGTTATATGATAACGGAAGCCTTGGTATCATGAATAGTGTTGGTTATCCGAATCCTGATCGTTCACATTTTCGTAGCATGGATATATGGCATTGTGGTAGTGATAGCAAAGAATACTGGACAACAGGTTGGCTTGGTCGCTATCTTGATGCGCAATGTAAGGGTTGTGACAAACCCACCTATGCATTGGAGCTGGATGATACATTAAGTCTTGCCATGAAAGGAGAAGAAGCAAAAGCAATAGCAATGAAAGATCCAAAGCGGTTATTTGGAACCGCAAACCAACGGTTCTTTAAAGATGTAATGAAGCAACATAAGGATGAACCCGGTGAACAACCCGTAGATTATTTATATAAAACGCTTTCGGAAACAGTTTCTTCCGCTGATTATATTTTTGAGAAAAGCAAATTTCATCCTTCAAAAGCGGAATATCCAAAAACAGATCTTGGTCAAAATTTAAAGACTATAGCATCACTGATCTTTTCTGATATCAATACAAAGGTTTATTACGTTTCTCACGGAAGTTTTGATACACATATCAACCAGCAGTTTCAACAACAGAATCTATTTACACAAATGAATGAAGCGGTAAAGGCATTTACAAAAGATCTGAAGGATAATGGTCGGTTCGACGACGTATTATTGATGACGTTTTCCGAATTTGGAAGAAGAGTATCCCAAAATGCAAGCGGCGGTACCGATCATGGAACAGCAAATAATATGTTCCTGGTTGGCGGTGGAGTAAAACAAAAAGGTTTGATCAATGCTATGCCGGATCTTTCTGATCTCGATGAAGGCGATCTGAAATACAAAGTCGATTTTAAAAATGTGTATGCAACTGTTTTGAAAAACTGGTTAGCAGCTGATGACATGGCGATCCTGAAGAAGAAATATGAATATTTGAATTTCCTTTGATATTGTTAAATAAAACGAGAGCCGGTGTTGCGCCGGCTCTCGTTTTATAAAGAAAGATTAAACATTTTTCTTTTTTGAAATGGCAATCCGGTACAATACCAAACCCATAAAAGCAAAGAAGAGAGTTCCAAGAATAAAGTAACCTTCTTGTCCTAATGCACCTGATAAATTGTGTTCAAGATTGAGTGCATTCATGGTCGGCTCGAAAAAGACTGTAAGAATAGCTGCGATCACTCCAAATAAAGCACCCCCCGCTACAAGGCCGGTAGCAAAGAGATTGCCTTTACCAAGATCTTCTTCTTCAGCAGTAAGAATTATTTTCTTTCTCCTATTCCTCATTTCAACAATTCCTTTTATGGCACCGCCAAGAAATATAGGCAGTGTTGTCGATAATGGAAGATATAAGCCGACAGCAAATGAAAGTGATTTAACCCCGCACAGTTCAAGTGTGACAGCAATAAAAAACCCAACCAACACAAATTGCCAGTCCAGATTAAATGAAAGAATGCCTTTGATCAAAGTTGCCATTAATGTTCCCTGTGGAGCAGGATAAGTATTTGTTCCAATGGCATGTTCAATACCATTTGCCACCATAGCCGTAGTGGGCGTATCAAGAATTTTCACTGTAAACCCAATTGCTAATGAAGAAACAACCGCGCCGATAAATAGGGCTATCTGCTGGTATTTAGGAGTGGCACCGACAATATACCCGGTTTTCAGATCCTGTGAAGTGGCACCGGCATTGGCAGCAGCAATACAGATCATTCCGCCAACAACAAGTGCCATAGGTTCAAAAAATCTTCCTGTCCATCCGACTGCAATAAAGATCAGGCATGTGCCCATCAATGTGGCAATGGTCATACCGCTGATCGGATTGTTTGAGGAGCCAATCAATCCCACAATACGTGAAGATACTGTTACGAAGAAAGCACCGAAAATAATTACAAGTAAGCCCAATAACAATTTGCTTCCAATTGAATCGCCTGGAACATTGGGCATGAATGTCATGATAAGGATAAGAGCCAGACTACCCAATCCAACAATTTTTATTGAAAGGTCACGGTCTGTTCTTTTTATTGATTGTTTTTCAGCAATGCCATCTTTTTTTATCGATCCGATACTTCCTTTGAAAGATGCAATAATGGTAGGAATTGTTCTGATCAACGTGATTAAACCACCGGCTGCCACAGCACCGGCACCGATCTGTCGTATATATGCTCTGTAAATAGCATCTGACCAATTAGTGAAATCCTGCGTGGCCGGATCCCAGCCAAAGGATCCTCCTGCTTTAGTTGTATCAGCCAGGTAACCGACCTTTACCAATTGGGTTGCAATAACGTTTGCGTCGATCAGAGAAGCAAGTAATGGAATTAATACCAACCATGCCAAAACCCCACCAGCTACAAGCACACCAGCAATTCGTGGACCGATAATATAACCGACGCCCAAATATTCAGGAGTGATTTCACCACTAACTCTTGCAGAAGGGAAAAATTTTTGTGCCTGTCTTGTCATGAATGCAGGTGTTTCGGCAATTACATGAAATACTTTTTGCAGTAATGCGTACACCATTGCAAACCCAAGTCCAAGGAATGCTGTTTTTGCAAACTCCCCGCCTTTTTCTCCGGCTTTCAACACAGAGGCACAGGCAGTTCCTTCAGGGTAAGGCAAAACGCCATGTTCTTTTACTATTAATGAGCGACGAAGTGGTATCATCATTAAAGTGCCGAGTATGCCTCCGAAAATGGCCAGGGTAAGAATGGTGAAATAATTAAAAAAATTGGCGCTGGCCGGGTCACTTAGAAACAGAAAGCCAGGAAGAGTGAATACTACCCCGGCAGCAATACTTTCGCCGGCCGAGCCGGTTGTTTGAATAATATTATTTTCCAGAATAGTTGTACGAAGAAATAATTTACTAAGCGCAATAGCCATTACGGCAATTGGAATGGATGCTGAAACAGTAAGGCCAGCTTTCAATGCTAGATAAACCGTTGCTGCACCAAAAACGATTCCGAAAGCTGCACCGGTTAAAACAGATTTAATTGTGAACTCCGCCATATTTGTTTCAGGAGAAACAAATGGCTTAAAAGAAGATTGCTGATCAG
>CBFGXP010000211.1:0-6549 GCA_965652775.1 uncultured bacterium | reverse complement strand
GTAAATGTGTATGCGAAGCCATCTCTCTTGTATAATGTTTTTGAACAAGATGCCCGGAATCGCGGGCAATCATCGCTACCAGGCCTGAGTCCTCGTTTTTGCTCAGATAATAATTGATGCCATTGATCACGTTACTGCCGAATACGGTGATCCGTTCAGTTTCAAGCTCAGGAGTAAAAAAAGAAAGGAGAAAGTCACGCTCCATTCTTTTCAAATCGGGAAGAGTGGTATTTTTAGGTCTGACACTTAATACTTTTATTTTTGGTGCAATTATTAACAAAGCGATCTCCTTAAGAACATAAAGGGCCTGTTCATTTTCCAATAGATCAAGATCAGTAGCCAGTACGATCCTGTTTTTTCCCTGATTAAGAAAATTCTCAAACCTCGCTACTTCCGGAATGACCAGCACCGGCACTTTAGTGTTCGCTATCACATTTACTGTATTGCTCCCCATTAAGATTTTTTTCAATCCACTAGCCCCTTTTGTACCCATTACAATAACGTCCGGCTGCTGAGCCTCTATTGTTTTTTTTAAAGTGGTGACAAAATTCCCGTGTGCAAGAGACGATTCGTAATTTAATCCGGAGCCGAAAGTTTTTTTCAGATCCGACTCTATGGATATCAATTTAGCTTTTGCTTCTCCCTCACTATCGCCATTCTGCATTATATGAAGGACTAAGAGACGGGCAGACGCTCTTTTAGAGAACTCCGCAGCAAAGGAAAGTGCGTTAGTCGATGCATCTGAGAAATCAACGGGAGCCAGAATTGTGTTCATAATAGTAAGGTTAACAATGGTTATCTAAACTTAATGATAATTTTCCAAACAATCCTGAACTCCCATTTCTTCTTATCAAATTAAATAATAATTGAAGTCCTGCATAAAAGTCTTCGTATCGAAAATCAACATCAAAGCCTAACTTTTCGGTATAGAATTCAATGGAATGCTCAATATCCGCCACGAGAAATTGCGGACTCATTTTTTTGATCTTAGAATATGTGATAGCATCCATGATGATGATTATTTTCGTCTGTTACTTTATGTGATATTAACTGAGCTTCGCTTTAAAAAATTTAAGTCCCTGGTGAAAATTTCGGCTATTTCTGCTAACTTAAAAATATCCAGGAGTTCTAATAAGCAATGATCTGTTCATTTGGACTTTCGATCTTGCTATAAGGATGATCTAAAAACGTTTGTATCATTTTGTGAAACTCTCTGCCACCAACCCCATGTGACCGGTTGATAAATAAAAAACATTGTGCATTGGGCATATAATGTTTTATCATCGACATATATAATGGACTACAGGCCGGATCCATTTCACCATCGCCGATCAGCACAGGTTTGTTCGAATAAAATGGTTGCTTGGTAGAAACAGCTATGGGTGGAACGTTCCAGCAATCACAAACGGCCTTATAGACATCATTGATATGGTAACCCTTGATATAAGGATATAACTTAAATAATTGTTGTAATACTTCCCCGCTGTTATAATTTGCCTGGTCGGCACAGTATACGGACATTCGCATACCGTCAGGAGCAATATACCTGTTGAAAATATCGTCAAGCTTCTTTTGAATATACGGCGCATGCCTGCCATTGATCATTTCGGTGATCATGAAGGGAACATCTTTCATTGTACCTGGATTTTGGAGTGCATTATTAAGAACATCCAGGAGCTCATTCTTTGTGTATTCAATTTGAATGGTGTCGACCGTACCTTTTTCAACATAAGGGAAATTGAATTTTTTGCCCAGGATAGAATTGAAATACTTTTCAAATTTGCTTTTAAGACTGCCATAACGTTGTTGATCCGAAGAATCTTTTTCGCAGCGTTTAGACAGGACATTTATCGCTTCAACGAAGTTTGCAGGTTCATCTTCGTCAATGGGAACAAAGGTGGGCAATGGTGAGTCTAATACCAGTGACCGGATCTTTGAAGGTTCTTTTTTTAGTACAGCAAGCATCAGCCCGCCGCTATATGAACCACCAATCAAATTAACAGAATCGATCTTCAGCGCTTTTATGAGATCAACAATGTCTGCAACAGTTTCATCGGTATTATATCCCGAAAGATCGATGCCTTTCTTCTCCATCTTCTTTTTATACCGCTTTACACCCTCGAGCCACATGCTGTCTTTATCCAGGTTTTTACGATAGGCTTCACGAACAGCCATATCAAGTTCAAAACTTCTCAGATAGGGAATGGCATAGCGGGTACCTCTTTGTTCAAAGGCAATGCAATCCCTGCTTTCAATAATACTACTTCGTTGCATACCATTGATCCATGAAAGTGAACTATTGCCAGGGCCGCCACTTGTAAATAGCAAAGGGTCTTTCTTTTTACCGGGATTCTTGCTTTTCAAAACAATAAATGGAAGTTTGATCATTCGTGAAGACGCTTTCTTTCGGTTTTCAGGGACAACCAGGTAACCACATAGAGTCTGAAAGCTGCTGTCAATCTTATAGGGAAAAGTAGAATCAAGTCTTAACGGCAGAGGTGCTGAAGCCAAGTAACTGCTGTCGATCCTGAAGTTGCAATCGCAAGACTGGATGCGGGGTTCATAAACTTTTTTGCTCTGACCATAACCATGGAAAGAAGAATAGAGAAGTAAAAGCAAAAGTGAAAAGCGAACCATGAAATTTTTTCCCAAAAATATTGCAGTACTGTAATAGGCTCAAGGTAAAAAAAGGACAATCTCAATTCTGGTCAGCTATCCGTTCGCCGGTAAAACGGGTGACAGTTTTGTAGAAATGACTGTTGTCATAATATCCATATTCAACCGGATCAAAACTCTTACTGTCACTTAAAAAAGAGGACAATGCAGTTCGCAATCTGACAGATTCAAAAAATTGTTTGGGACTAATTCCAATCACCCGGTCAAAGTAGCGTCTTAACGTCCTTGAGCTGGTAAAAGTTTTGAAGGCTAATTCATTAACACTAAATTTCATTCCATTCGAGCTGTACAATGCAATGCTTTGTGTCACCAAATTTGTATAGTGATCCGCCGGATTTTTGTCTGCCATATTTTGCATAAGGTATTGCTCAACTAAACAAATTCTCTGCTCAAGACATTCTGCTGATCTTATTTTTTGAATCAATGAGTAAGGAAGAAGTTCATCCAATTCAATCAATCCACTGTTTAGTTTTGTTTGATCTACTCCAATCAGATGTTTTAATGCCCCGGGATAAAATTTTATAGTAAATAAGTGGTCGGAGGATTGGTTTATTCTTTCTGAGGTCACATTCCTTGTAACTGCAATAGCGCTATTAGCTTTAATGTTATGGATGATCCCGTTCAACATCAAATTATAAGAAGGGCCGAGGTTGATCCAAAAAGTAGGCGTCCAGCTTTTAAACATCCTGATGGAGAAAGATTGGTCGCCGACTATTTGTTTTGTTGATTCAAAACAGGACTCACTAAAAAACTCAATATAGTTTTTGAGCTCGTCACAAGGAGCTTTAAACCGATACAAACTCCGGATATCATTGAACAATTCTGTCATTTTTCAAGGTATCTTAAGTGCTCACGAAATATTATCAGCATAAAATAATGATGATATGTAAAATTACCGTTATCTCCTTTATATTCGGAGTTAACACAACTAAACAATGTCATTTGCAGGTTTAATCAGTGTACACTTTAATAAACTTTCCCTGGTCACCCATTTTGTCAAACTCAATAAGTGTATCACCCTTTAATTTATAGTCAAACCGGAATTTATCGGTAGATATCCAAATGCTTGTACTATCCCAGAAGCCCATTGTTGCGTTGGATTTGTAATACCAATATCGATCGGTGGTGATAGTGTCAATGTCAGCTTTTCTATCTACAAGCTGATAATACACAATATTGGAGGTGTCTTTAATTTCTATCAACGTAAAGCCTTCTTTAGTGTGTCGGATCCAGGTTCCATGTAAGCCTTTATCGTTTACTGTGTCAGTTTGTTGTGCACTCCTGGATTTATCATCCTTATTTATTGGTGCCTGATTGTTGCAGCCACAAAAAAGTATCGTCAGACAAGAAATGGTCGAAAGTAATTGGGTCATGTCTTTATTGTAAGATTAATTTTAGTAAAAAACTAAAGTAGAAATTTTATTTTAAAGCTGCTATGCAATTTGCTTTTTCATCATACATAAAGTGGGATAATTATTTTCCTTCAATAAATTCTTTTAGTTTTTGTAAGTCTTTTCCCATTCTGCGTTTCATCTCGCCTTTAATGAAAGGCATCATTATTTTCATAAAAATACCCCTGGGAGAAAACTGCACGGCTTGTATTATTTCGGTGAGTTGTCCTAAAGAAACAAACCGTACATCTGTAAGAATGTCTAAACCTTCGTGTGCCATTTGAAATGAGTATTGCTGCCCGGTTTCGACACGCAAGACTTTTTCAATTACTTCCATTTGTTTACCTCGTTCCATAAAACTTAATTTACTTGTGCTTCCGGGCTCGCCTGGTTTTCCACTCAATTGTTCAACAGAAACAAAGCCTGTAAGCCAGTTCTTTAAATAATCAGGATTCATAAAAAACTCCCATACCCTCTGAGCCGGCGCATTTACCGTAACGGTAACTTTAATTGAAGTTGCCATAGTTAACTGATTTAAAAATGAAGAAGGCAAAGATGTGGTTCCGTGAGGGCTTTGTCGCCTCAATTTGCAATTTGATACCAGTTTGTTATAAAAAAACTGGTATCAAAAAGAAGTATCAATAAAGCAATGGCTTTAAGATTATAAGGCAATTACGCCGGGAAACCAGTTTATGATCGTCCGGCAGAGAATTTCTCTTTAAACTCTGAAGGTGTTAGATCGGTCGCTTTTTTGAATACACGGTTAAAAGTTGCCTTACTGTTGAAGCCGACTTCATAAGCAATGGCAAGTATTTTAAAATTCCGATTGTCTTCAATGAGTAATTTTTTGGCTTCTTCGATACGGTATTTGTTGATGAAATCGTAGAAGTTAACTGAAAACTCGTCATTGATAAGTTGTGAAAGATGATAATAGGGAACCGAAAGTGAATCTGCCAATTCCGAAATCTTAAGATCGCTTTTTAAATAAGGCTGGTTGGTTTGCATATAATGCAACAGCTTTTCTTTTAGCTCAGGGAATTTGTTGACATTTCGGGTTTGAGCTGTATGAATTTCGTTAGCCCCAGTTACTGGCATTTCCTGGTTAGCTTTAAAAATTTCCGGGTTGCTGATCGCTGCATACCCAATTGAGTATAGTGAAAAGGATGTGATAAATAACATCACATAGTCAACCTGGATTTGATAAGAATTGATAAAAGAGAGAATTACCACGAGCACTAAATATAACAACAGGTAAATAGAAAAGTAAAAGCTAAAGGTCCTTAACCAGTCAAGTTTTTTTATGATAAAAACTTCAGACGAGAACTTTTTCAATGTTTCTTCTTTTTTACCGATGAATTTGTAAGATGCAAATACATATACGACCGTTTGAACAACGTGAGCAGCCATAAAAACAAGCTGACCTGTCGGAATTTTTAAACTTCCGATTCCTGAAAGCCCCTGTATATAGGATATTTTTTCTGTTCCAGGCATCAGGTAAAATGGCAACATTATCAACAACACCAATATCGCAGGTACAAAATGCAGGATTGTTTTCAAAGT
This sequence comes from uncultured bacterium, assembly GCA_965652775.1. Lineage (GTDB taxonomy): Bacteria > Bacteroidota > Bacteroidia > Chitinophagales > Chitinophagaceae > VBAS01. Next base: position 922 of record CBFGXP010000211.1, on the reverse strand, counting down.
GGTATGATAGTCTTTGTCAAGCAGGGAACGACAATAGAAAAAATAAAGTGGTCCCATGCAAAAAAGCAAGGGATACGTAATGGCTATGAGGATCGGGTATTTCAACGTAATTGCGGAGATGTTGGCTGCATATTCCAATAAGTGCAGAGAAACCACTGACAAAAGAAATGCAAGCCACTTATTGGCCTTCCGGTTCTCGGACCTGGAAACCAGGTAAACGGATAGAAATACTCCCTGTCCGACGCCTAACAGAATTATTACCGACCAAATATTAAATGATATTTCTCTCATTATTCGGTATATGTCGAATAGGGTTGACGATATGGCCAAAACCTCCTGCTTTGCAGATATTCAACGTTCTTTCAGCTGCCACCGAAGTCCATTGAAACTGAAACTGAAGTTAAATTCTTTTGATGAGATTTATTTAGCCAAGCGTGAACAGTGCGTTATGACAGTAGATCACAGGGCTACAAACTTAGCACATCCTTCATCGAGTATATCCCTTTCTTTCCTTTCAAAAACTCTGCTGCTAACACCGCACCAAGTGCAAATCCTTTTCTTGTATGCGCCGTATGTATGATCTCGATATCATCAATAGCGGAAGAATATTTTACTTTATGTGTGCCCGCGGCGGGATCGATGCGTTCGCTGAGTATTTCTAATTCTTCAGGGTTTTCGCTTATCTGGTTCACCCAATTCTTTTTGCGTGGAATGTTTTCAAGTACTTGTTCTGCCAGTGTGATAGCAGTGCCACTTGGCGCATCTTTTTTTTCTGTGTGATGGATCTCTGTTAATTGTATCTCGTAATCTTCATGTGCTTTCATTAATGCTGCCAGTCGTTTATTTACTTCAAAAAAAATATTTACGCCTACGCTGAAATTGCTGGCGTAGACAAATGCAGTATTATTTTTTTTACAATCGT
>CBFGXP010000210.1:0-6616 GCA_965652775.1 uncultured bacterium | reverse complement strand
AAAGGTAAATGCAAGTATCTCTGCCATAACTGAAATGGAACAGACATTCTTATCTTTAGTTATGGAAAAAATTATCTCCATCCTCATTTATATCTTCTGTAATTCTATTGTCTTCACGCAAAATATAACCCGACTTGACGATAGCCGGGTTTCGGCAAATGAACTGGATAATAAGATCAATCAACTGATGAAAGACGCATCAGTGACTGGAATAGCCGTCAGTATTTTCAATGATAACAAACCGGTTTATAATAAAGTGTTTGGTTACAAAAGCACAGAAACAAAAGCCTCTTTGCAAAACAATACAAATCTTTATGGCGCTTCGCTAAGCAAAGCTGTTTTTGCCGTACTTGTAATGAAGCTGGTCGAAGAGAAGGTCATCAATCTTGATAAACCGCTGCAGGATTATCTTCCCCAACCAGTATATGACTACGGCAAAGGATCAAGCTGGAATGAAGATTTCACATCATTAAAAGATGAACCATTGTATAAAAAAATAACTGCACGACATTGTCTTAGCCATTCTTCCGGTTTTGCCAACTGGAGATGGTATGAACCGGATCAGAAATTGCACATTCATTTTGAACCCGGTTCGCAGTATAGTTATTCCGGCGAAGGGCTTTGTTATCTGCAATTTGTTGTTGAAAAAGTTACAGGCAAAAAGTTGAATGAGTTGATGAAAGAAAAAATCTTCGGACCCGTCGGGATGAAAAACTCTTCATATACATGGCAACCGGAGTATGAAGCAAACTTTTGCTTTGGCCATGATAAAACAGGCAAGCCCTATCAGAAAGATAAAGATAATGCCCCCAGATCTGCCAGCACGCTGGAAACAACAGCCGAGGATTATACATTGTTTACCGCAGCGCTACTGCAACAGAAAATATTAAAGCCTTCAAGTTTAGATACTTTATTCAAACAACAATTGCGTCTTCGCAGTAAGGTACAGATGGGCACAGATGCATGGAAGGATTCAACCAACGAAAACGATGATATTCTTCTTGGATATGCGCTTGGATGGGGAAGGCTGCAAACGCCTTATGGCTTTGGTGTATTCAAAGAAGGGCATGGGGATGGATTTCAACATTATTCAATTCTTTTCCCCGAAAAAAAACTAGGTATAGTTATTCTTGCAAACAGTGATAATGCCGAAAGTATTTTCAAAGAGTTGCTGGAGTATGCCATCGGTGACAGGTTTACACCCTGGAAATGGCAAAAGTATATTCCTTACAACCATGAAAGCAATTGATAATTGGTCTCCGTGTTGTCCTTCACGTCGAACTTTATTTATTTTGAATAAGCCCGTCGGCAAGTCCCTGCCATTGGACTTTAGAAAATCCGGCAATAGCACTTACACCTACGACAACATCACGAAGTTTATCAACTAACGAATCTGATTCTGTATTGGGAAGCAGGTTACGATCAATGATCCATGAAATTAGTTTGGAATTTTCCCGGGTAATAATAAAAGAGCTGGTAGCTTCTTTGGAATAAAAATGGGCCGTTTCGGTTTTTTCGCTAAAAGGGTTTTCATTTGGTCTCACACGAAATCCAACGGATTGAAGAGATCCTTTATTTATTTCTTTTAACTCTTCAACAAGAACCCAATCATAACCATCTCCCTCTTTACTTCCGGGCCCGGGAATATTGATCCTCAAAAAATCTCCTTTTTTAACTTCCCTGCTGACCTCCTCTCCTTTTTCATCAATGAGCTGAAATTGTGCAGTAATCGCTCCTGCGGTCTTGTTCCAATTATTTACATCCAATAATTTTTTCTTTGCCACATTGTATAAACTTTTGGCAGTTGCCTCATCGTTTAACTCTTTAATTGTTTTCACTTCTATTTCTTGCCCGGTAAATTGCGCGGGTATGATTTCCAGATGATCTCGTTGATTCATTTTAATTTATTTTATCACTGATTGATGAACTTGCATCGTCCCTATACCTGTACAAGCCGTGGCAAAAGGCATACCTTAATCCTGAATCCTCCAGCTTTCTTTGAAACGATCGGGCTTATTGATTGGAAGAATGGAACACAACGGGCAACGGATAAAACTAAACTATGGCCCGGAATTCTGCGGGCATTTTTTAATATTGCCCTAAATTTTACCAGTTTTAACACGATAAATTTTATTCCGTTTTGCAATAGCTGTAATTTCAGTATGATCTTTCTCTTCTAACCAAAAACTACTACCGTGAAAATCATTTCTACACTTCTTATGAGCTGTTTATTTTTCTCCGCCAGTAGCCAGCAATGGAAATTTACCAGCAGTTACAGCCTTGGAATTCCCCGGCAGGAAATGAGTAAGAACATACAGCCGGCGCATAGCCTCCAGGCAGGAGCGTTATATCAATTACCCGGAAAATTTAAGAAATTATCAATAGGGTTTGAATTTGGCATAGGTTCATACGCCGAAGAAACGATCGACCAAACCTTTCGGTTTGATAGCAATACTTCAACAGTTTTACCTGTGGATTACCGCAGTAATGTTTTTAACGCAAACGTCCAGGCAAGATTTAATCTCTTAAGTGACAAATATTTTGTGATCCCATACATCAATGCAAAAGCAGGTTTATATAATTTCTATAGTTCGGTATATATTGGCGATCCTGAAGATGCTGACGGCTGCCATGCCCTGGAACAGGAAAATATTATAAACGATAAAACTATGTATTGGAGTGCTGGTGGCGGTTTCCAGATAAACCCGTTGATCTTTTCAAACAAAAAACATAGTGGCAGGGTAACATTTGATATCGGCGCCAATATTATCCGGGGTGGTACTCTTAGTTATATCAACACCAAACGACTCATGAATCCGCAAGATATCAATGATCCGGATGGGAAACCGTTGGATGTACAATTTGTCAATGCCAGCACCCAGTCCATACATGAACATACTGTAGCGCAGGTTTATACTTCACCCCTGAGAATGCTGGAATTCAGAGTTGGTATGACCATCATGCTTGGTGATTTTCCAGATTGAAGCAGATACAACATTAGTAGCCTTTGAGGGTTTTGCTTATAAGTAAAGCCACTCATTACTTCTTTATTTAGCAAGTTGCCCCGGGCTACCGAAACCGGTGTGGCTTTGCATAACTTCTCACTATTTATATTTTATATTGATTCGAGAATTCGTACACCTGGAGGCAAACCATAAAAATATTTACGGTAACGCTATCATGAGTGAATTATAAGTTCTATGTTTAAAAAAACTAAACCGAAAATGAGTAAAGCGGGTAAGCTGTTATCTCAACTTTTTTCTATCCGCAACCGGTATGGAAAAAAATTTTCCTCTCAAAAACTTTATTTGCTGAAAGCGGTATGCAATGAAAAGCTGGCAAGCAAAAAAGACGTGAAGCTTTTTCATTCAGAATTACTTTTTCTTATTGCATATCCCGATAATAAGGCTGTTTACACACAGTCATCAATTCTTTTGCAGCAACTGCATTTATATATCCGATCGCACGAGAAACTAAGGGATCGCTTGTACAACAGCGGCATCACCAATACACAGCTTTGTGCTGCCTATAGTTTTGAAATGGTAAAATGGATGAGAACAAATTATAAAAAAAATATCCGCATCCAATCCTTCGAAGCAGCTGAGTCGCAGATACAAGCCATCCTTTCAGTGGTAATGCCAAAGGTGGAATCAGAAATTATGCAGGATGGTAATGCGGAGTGGCGATCCTGGCTAAAAGGATCAATGAAAAAAGAGGAAGATCTTCTGGACCGGCTAATTGCAGTTTTTGATGAAACCGATATTCGCCCGGAGGTAAAAGATGAACTTTGGTCGGCGATCGGGATAAATGTTGAGATTAATTTCACATCACCTGATAGCCTGCCGGCTCGATTATTCGTTCCATACTATCACCGTTCGTTAATAAAAAAAAAGAACACGCCAACGTTAAAAGGTTTGCACCCTGAAAAAGTTCGCCTTGATAAAGAAGATTCAGAAAAGATCATTGAATGCTGCAGGATGATACTCGTACGACATCTTCGTGAAATAGACCCGATCACATTTACATCTGCCGAATTGATCAGTTATTACCGGTTACCCCGGGGCCTTTCAATAGTACTAACGGGTATGGTACCGGCAAGAAGACATCCGATTGACAGTTATATGGGATACACAGTTTTTAAAAATGGATTGCCGATCGCTTATGCAGCCTCATGGATATTGTTTGATAGTGCCAGGATCGGTCTTAATATTTTTCCTTCTTATCGTGGGGGTGAATCACAATATATTTTTGAACAGGTATTAAAAATTCACCGGGCAGTTTACAGGTTAAAGCGCTTTAGCACTGATCCCTATCAGATCGGAAAAGATAACAGCGATGGCATTCATTCGGGTGCATTCTGGGTATATTACCGCGCAGGGTTTCGTCCTATTGGGAAAGAGCAGAAAGCCATTGCAGAAGCGGAGGCAAAGAAAAAAAGATCGGTAAAAGAATATCTTACACCGGCAACTGTCTTAAAAAAATTGGCTGATTCAAGAATTGAATTAAACGTTGATAAAAAAGCCGTTCAGTTTGATGTTACTGATCTGAGCCGGGCCTATGCGGCCATTTTGAAAGAACAATACCAGAATAAACGTAAACCCGCAGAAGAACTTGCCGCAAAAAAACTGGCAGCAATTTTACAAATAAGAAACTGGCAGGAAGTCAACCTTCAATATGTTTTAAAAAACTGGAGTATTCTTTTGCTTTGTAATGAAAAAGAATTGCGCAGTAACAGCAAGTTAAAAAAGGCCTTGAAAAAACTATTTGAATTAAAAGCCCATGGCTCAGAAGATAAATATATTTATGCCTTGCAACGTTTAGTAGTCCTGAAAAAAATGATGGAGAGGGTGCTATATAATATTTCCGATTAAGCAATTTTCCATTTTTCTAACTCCTTTTATACCCTTGATTGCCCTTGACGACGAAGAAACACCAAATACAATGGGAGGATTTCCCGAGAGTTCGGGCAAGTAAAAAACAATGTTAGGTGATGCAATATTGCACCGTATGTACTCCTGATTCCGAAGTATCTTCAGCATTTGCCTGATCAGGGTAATAATGTATTTTGTTGACTACTGATCCTCAAATTACACCTATGAAAACCCTTTGCCTCTTTGCTTACCTACTCTTTTTAATCGGCTGCGCAAAGAAATTTGATAAGTCGGATAGCGGCATTGGCTTAGTAAAAGAAACTGAAGCGAAACCCGGCGAATATTCAACTTTCACCATTCAGAAAGGTGCCCACTACTGCGATCAGAATCCCGTTAGATCTATCGTCATATCTGAAATGAAATTCATGGTAAAGTTTGACAGCTCTGCAATTTATCAGACTGAGTTGCCGGAAAACCAATATGCGGTTAACAAGCTTTGGGGTTTTAGCGAAGGAACCGATAATCATTATAATAGTGCTCGTATTGGCTGGTCATGGAGCGATAATGCACTGCGTTTATATGGTTACGCGTATGTCAGTGGACAACTGCATTACCAGGAAATAACTGCGATTACAATTGGCACCGAGATCAGTTGCAGCATCAAACTTGCCGCAGAAATTTATCTTTTTACAGTAAATGGTGTTTCTATTAATTTACCCAGGGGACCGTCGAGTTCACAGGCCAGCGGTTACCAGCAATACCCATATTTCGGCGGCAATGAAGTAGCTCCGCATTTAATTACAATTCTTATTAAGAGTTTATAGCCCGGGACACAATCCCCTAAAACGATCCGGATTCAAGTTGATCGGGATCTTGCCATTTCGATTTTTCAAGAAAAGAAAGGGTAAACGCAGGCCGGGCTGGCGGAAGGAATGCTATGCCGCTTCCAATATAAACCAGGATGCAGGTTCAAAAAAGTGTTTTTGCCATTTCAATTATCGTATCAATTCCGGCCGCCTCATCAGAAGGACTTAATGCCATTGCAATATCCGGTAATACGCCATGCTCTATAATAAAGCCATTTGGCAAACTCGTAATGGAACCTGAAAAATTCACGGACCATCCATTGGGCAATTCAAAACCAGTTGGCTGTCCGCCACCGCCGCCTGTTTGGTCTCCCACAATTTTTATTTGAGAAAAAGCCTTGCATCCTGCAACAAAAAAAGTGCAGGCACTATAACATTTACGATTTGTCAATACAACTATTTTGCCGGTATACTTTACCTTATCCGTTGTTGGTTCAATTATACTTTCCTGTTCGGCCGAAAAATCATTATGACCGGGACCGTTTTTATATTTCGTTTTGTACAGCAATGTATTTTGGGTCGCAATTCTTTCAAAGAACCGATAAGCATTAGCGGGATCGCCACCTGGATTGTTTCTTACATCCAAAATAATTCCTTTTAACCCTGCGATCGAATTGAATCTCGTTAATACAACATCTAACTGGTCGTCAGTAAATGGAGACGCAAAACTTCCATAATAGATATAACCAATATTTCCGCTCAATACAGTATGATAAAGCGGTCCTGTTACCTCAAAGCCTCTGAGGTAATTCCTGTCAATAATTTCTTTATTGAAATTGGCCGGGTAGTTCAAATAAAATTCATTGTAGTACGACGTGGAAAATCCTGCTCTTAAATTTACATGACCGTCTTTTAACAGGTTCAGCATTTCAGCGCATT
>CBFGXP010000209.1:0-6684 GCA_965652775.1 uncultured bacterium | reverse complement strand
ACAAATAATGCATTGAATTTTTTAATAAGCAGTAATTTCCAGTTGCAGTTAAAAAGAGAGAACAAGCACCCTGTAATGCGTACACCCATGCAGGCGAATACTGAGGATCGCTCGATTGTTTTTGCGGGTAGTTTACCAGAAGGATCCAAAGTGAGACTTTGTTTATTGCCCGGATTTGAAGTAGTTGAGGAAGCCTTAAATAAATTTGCGGAATATAAAAACGAGCAAGTGCAAGCAGACGCACTAATTATGTTTTCCTGTGCGGGCCGGCAGCTCACATTGGGGCCTTATGTAAGCGAGGAGATCGATGGCGTAAAAAATATCTGGAATGCGCCAATGGCCGGTTTCTTTTGTTATGGGGAAATTGGACGGGTTGTTTCCAACCAACATGAATTTCATAACATGACATGTTCGCTTGCTATGTTAAAAGAAAAATGAATTCTTATTTACAATCTATATCAGAACAGATAAAAAGCTCTCCGGGTCTAACGGAGGCGGAAAAAGAATCCATTCTCAAATCAATTAAAGAAGCGGATAAAAATGAAAGCTTGCTTCAATTCAAACTTGGACGGATTGAAAAAGACCGCCACACCTTATCAGTAATGCTGGAGGAAAGCATTGAAGACCTTCAAAAAAAGTCGTCAGTAATTGAAGAGGCAAATAAAACGCTCACCCAAACATTGGATGAATTAAAGGCTACCCAGGCCCAATTGATCCAATCCGAAAAAATGGCTTCGCTGGGTGAACTTACAGCGGGCATTGCACATGAAATACAAAATCCTTTGAATTTCGTGAATAATTTTTCCGAGGTAAGCAGTGAACTGATCGATGAAATGAAGGAACAACTGGAAAAAGGTAATCCGGAAGATGCAAAAGCAATAGCAGAGGAGATAAAGATGAGTTTAGAAAAGATCAATCATCACGGTAAACGGGCCGACGGAATTGTGAAGAGTATGTTGCAGCATTCCAGAACCAGCAACAATAAAAAGGAACCTACAGACATCAATGCCTTAGCCGATGAGTATTTAAGACTTGCTTACCACGGCATGCGGGCAAAGGACAAGGTTTTTAATGCAGCAATAAAAACGGATTTTGATGAAAGCATAGGGTTAATAAAAATAATTTCCCAGGACATTGGACGTGTAATTTTGAATTTGATCACGAATGCTTTCTATGCCGTCACTGAAAAGAAAAAACTTTATCCCGAGGGATATGAGCCAACTGTAACCGTAAGTACAAAAAAAGTGGATAAGAAAATTGAGATCAAAGTAAAAGACAATGGCACAGGTATTCCTCAAAAAGCGCTGGATAAAATCTTTCAGCCCTTCTTTACTACGAAGCCGACCGGACAGGGAACCGGTCTCGGGTTGTCTTTGAGTTATGATATTGTAACAAAGGGGCATGGCGGGGAATTAAAAGTGGAAACAATGGAGGCAGAATACACTGAATTCATCATTATTTTACCAGTATAAATCATATATTCATCAAATGAAAATTTTAGTTGTCGACGACGAAAAAGATGTCCAGGTTCTTTTCGAACAGCGATTCAGAAAAGAGATCAGGAACAAGGAAATGGAATTTGCATTTGCCTACTCCGGCGAAGATGCATTAAAGTACCTTAACCAGCTTCATGAAGCTGTATTGATACTTTCCGACATTAATATGCCCGGCATGAGTGGCCTGGAATTGCTCAGGCATATCAAAGAAAAACACAAGGAGCCACCGCCCTTAGTAATGATGATCACTGCCTATGGCGATGCAGAGAATTATAATACGGCGATGAAATTGGGCGCAGATGATTTTCTGACCAAGCCGCTTGAGTTTAGTTTGCTAAAAGAAAAATTAAAAGCAATACCCTAATGGCAAAAATATTAGTGGTAGATGATGAAACGGATCTCGAAGTACTGATCAAGCAGAAGTTCAGGCAGAAGATCCGTGAACATAAATACGTATTTGTGTTTGCTGCAAATGGCAAGCATGCATTGGAACAATTGGAACTAAATGACGATGTAGATATTGTTCTTAGCGATATCAATATGCCCGAAATGGATGGGCTCACACTTCTTTCTAAGATCAATGAACAAAATACTTTATTAAAAGCTGTTATTGTTTCGGCTTATGGTGACATGGAAAATATTCGTACTGCCATGAATCGCGGTGCTTTTGATTTCGTTACCAAACCAGTCAATTTTGAGGACCTGGAGCTGACAATGGAAAAGACCATCAAACATGTAACCCAGCTAAGAGAAACCATGAAGGCCATCAAAGAAAACAATATACTTAAAATGTATGTTGATGAGACTGTTTTAAATTTCATGGGCAGCCGGGAGTTTGAAAATTCTTTAACGGCAAATGAAACAATTGAGGCTACCGTCGTCTTTATCGATATTTGCAGTTTTACCACTATCAGCGAAAATGAACCACCTGATACCGTAGTTAGATTGTTGAATAATTATTTCGACGTTATGGCCAAAGAAATAATTGCACAGGGAGGCTATATAGACAAGTTTATGGGAGACGCAGTAATGTCGGTATTCAGGGGAGAATTTCACCTCGACCGGGCCATCGATGCATGTCTTTCTGTAAGAAAAAAAATAAATGAGCTGCCAAATGAGTCTGGTAATATTTTTTTCAAACCAAATGTTGCGATTGGTATTAATAGCGGGGAAATGATCTCCGGCAATATTGGTTCGGCAAATCTGAAACGGCTTGATTATACAGTGATAGGTGATGTCGTTAACACTGCCCAGCGATTACAGACAGTGGCAAAAGAAGGACAAATCCTTATAAATGAATCTTCTTACCAAAAAGTAAAAGAATCATTTAACTGCAGCAAGGTTGGCGAGGTAAGTTTGAAAAATAAATCAAACCCGGTAATGATCTATGAGGTCCTGGATTAAGTCTTCTATCTTCTGATAATTATATTCTCTTTTCCGCCTCCGGCATTAGCACTCATTTTATTCAGACTATAAGTGAAGCTCAGTAAAAAGAAACGTTTCAGTACACGGTTATTCTGGTCTTCAATATAGTTTGAATTTGTATTGCGCACTATTGCCTGATTCTCATTCAGCAGATCATATACACTTATTTTTATTTCTCCGCGATTATACTTTAAGAATAATTTGCTGAATGCCGCATTCCACAAAGGAACTTTTGCATTAAAGCCTGCCGAACGCTGGCTGTTGATCGTATAACGAAAATCCGTGGAGAGATAAAAATTTCCGGGCAATTGCCATCCAACATCGATGCCATAGTCTTGTGTAAGATAATTATTGTTAAGGGATGACTGTAACGAGTATTTTGCTTTGTTATATGTAAATCCACCACTCAACGTCAGGTCCAATTTGTCTTTGAAGCTTTTTGAAATTTCAATACCGGGATCAATGCTGACATTGTAAATATTATTACGAACTGTATTGATAAACTGTATGGATTTGCTATAGCCAAAACCTGTATTAAAATTCAACGAGCTCTTGATAAAGCGTAATGGCAGGCCGACAGTCAGATCATTATTTAAATTGTAAACACCATCAACATTTACCGGTGTCGTTATTTTCCTGCCAAATGAATCGATTATATCATAATTCACTATACGATTATTGGTAAATGAATAACTGCTGAACCAGAAAAAACTTTTATTCCGAAATGGATTTATCCCTGTATAACTTGCGTTAATGCGATGTGTGAATTCCTGTTTCAAATTAGGATTTCCCATTCTAATATTCAATGGATTACTAATGTCGGGTATCGGCTGCAATTGCGATACAGACGGCTGATTGGTTGAAGCCCTGTAGTCAAGCTGTAAGTTTTTGAATCTTGTAAAATTATATTGGAACCTTGCATTCGGCAACAGGTTATAAAAAGATTTTGTGATAACCGAATCTTTTATACCACTTTTTATCGTGCCTTTAAGGTCAGCATTCTGCCAGGTCAAACCGAATGAATAGTTATATTTTTTCTTTTGTGTGCGAACACGAATACCTGCGGTAGTAGTTCCATAAATATTTTCATAATTATTTGTCAGTAATGGATTTATCATATCATGTTTACCGGAACTCTGATTAAAATCATAGGTAACCTTATCAGAAACTGAACGGCTTTCATTTTTTGAAACGCTTAGCTCAACTAATGATCTTTTGAATAATGGCTCAGTATAAACCGCTCTTGTTGTATAACCCCTTACTTCGCTTTCGGAAAAACTTTGCTGATTAATTGAATCTGTTTTCACTGAAAGACCAGATCTGTTGTAAAACTCATTGACGGAACCCAGTTGCCCATTCCCTTCACTATTATTCAAGGTGCTCCCAAGGCTTACTGATAAGGTTCTGCCCCTCCGATTGAATTTCTTTCTAAATAATAATGTCCCGTTGAAATTATATCCATCACTTGCAGCATAATTATTGCTAAACCCGTTATTACTTCTTATTAGCTGTTCTGATAAAGTTTCGTATTTACTTAGTGATTGATTTTTGGCATTTTGCAAGCTAAGGGTCGGGGTAAACTTCAGCGAATGCATTGAGTCAATCAGGTAATCATAGGTAAGATTGAACCGATGGGAGTAGCTGAGATTGTTTGTTCTTGAATTTTGATTATAGAAATAAGTTGAGTCTGGCAGAATATATTGGCGACTTAACTTCTGATCCGTAACGGGATTATAACGGCTGAAAAAATAATTACTCTGTATTTCCATTTTGTTACCGATAATGTTGTTGTAGTTAGCGCCGCCCGCCCATGAAGTATTGATCGCATTGTTATTACCTCCGCCCATCGCTCCTGCCATCGGGTCGTTTGAGGAAATATTAATATTTAAGCCGCCACCACCGCCGCCGCCCAGCTGGTTCTTACCGCCCGAAAAACTGAGAATGTCCATAAAAGAAAATCCTTCTGCATTTGTATTGTTACCCATCCCGATCACAGACATTTGTCTCGCTCCTTTGAAAGAATTCACATTGAACCTTCCCTGGTAACGACCATCGGTGCCGCCGCCAGCATTTACTTTTCCAAACACTCCTTTTTTCTTATCCTTCTTTAATTTCAGGTTAATTGTTTTTTCGCTTTGCCCATCATCAAAACCGGTTAATTGCGCCATATCACTTTGCTTGTCGTACACCTGAACCTTATCAACCGCATCTGCCGGTAAATTTTTAGTGGCAATCTTTGGATCGTTTCCAAAAAATTCCTTGCCATCTACTAAAACACGGTTAACTGTTTGGCCCTGCGCTTTTACGGTCCCATCTTTTTCCACTTGTATTCCCGGCATTTTTTTCAAAAGATCTTCAACAACTGCATTTGGTTTTGTTTTAAATGAGCCGGCATTGTATTGCACCGTGTCACCGATCAATGTTACGGGTGGGGCCTCAGCCATCACTACCACTTCTTCCAATACCTTATTCTTGTCACTGACCTCAACATTTGGAAAGTCAACGTTGTTATTTGCATCGTTTATAGTAAAAAATTTATTTACGTTATGATAGTTGACATGGGTAACGAGTAATCTATAATCGCCATAAGGGACATTTGCTAATGAGAATTCACCCCTGCTATTAGTCATTGTAAATGTTACCAGTGAGGAATCACTTCTTTGTAATACGGTGATGGTAGCTGCTGCGACGGGTTGCTTTGCAATTGTATCAAAAACTATCCCTTTAACATTCCCGCTTTTTTGGGCAATGGCTGATATCCAAATGAATCCAGATAAAGTTATCAGTAAAACTTTCTTCATAATTCGGTTGGTTTTTTCCGTTTACGAAAATATTCTTATAGGATCGCACAACCGGTTAAGCAGAGTTGAAATTAGGTTAATGAAGGTTAATAAAGTAATTGCGCCCAGGTTCATTCATCTTTTTCGGGTCCCTTTTCGGTGTCTTCCCGTTCCTTCTCATACACCTGAATTTTTATTACCCAATCGAGCATTTCGTTCTCAAGAAGCAAGGCTATCTTCAATTTATTCAATTCAGGTGTTTTGTTCCCTGTATTAAAAACAATGGTTGTAAATTTTAGGGCGTCTGTTGGTTTAACATATTCGCCCTTAAAAATTGCGCTTGCACCATTGATATTAACCGCAAGATGTTGGAGTGAGTTATATATCGTTTTAAATTTTTTTGATGCTGCTTCGAAGTCATCTGTCTTTAACATTTCGGCTTCCCATGAGTAGACCTCTTTTACGTTGGAACTATATTTTATCACCCGACATTTTAAAGCATCCTTGATCGAAGTTCTGCATCCGAATTCGATCGACTGGGGGTTATCCATTATTTGCTCTCCCGAAATATTTCTAAATCCATTTGGATAATCACTTATGACTTTCACGATATCCGTTTGCAAATCGTTTTTGACCGGAATAACCTGTGCTGAAAGAGAAAAAGCAAATAAAATGACGGTAAGGGCGGCAGTCAGTGGCTTCATAAGATGGAATTTTAACAATAGCTTTTGCAATATATAATAGAATTTTTTAACTTTATAGCATACTTTATCTGAAAACTAATCGTTAATTAAAAAAAATCCGGAAATGAAAAACAGAGTAATTGTTCATGGGCACGAGGAGGCGAAGATCTATAAGCATCATTACAAGCCTTCTCTGAGTATTGCGAGATTGCTTCGTGCTGTGCTGGGTGTTATAGTTACTGGTCAATCACTAGCGGCTCATAAATACCACTATCGCAGAAAGTAGTTTCACAACTAACC
>CBFGXP010000208.1:0-6716 GCA_965652775.1 uncultured bacterium | reverse complement strand
CAGCCTGAACTCCATAATAAAAATTACCACCGGTTGAGGGTTCATACCAACCATCCTTTATATCGGGATAATTTGATTTCAAAAGATCTGAATGCCTGAAATGGGTAATGATAGCTTTATCAAATCCAATTTCACCAGCAATGAACCATTTCGATTTATAATAACCAATAATGCCCGAAAGGTCACTTCCAAAATTCAATAGTCTTGCATAGTCATTTTCATATCTTCTGAAAACACCGTGAACTTTTGATATAAAATGAAAGTTGCCGGCCTGAGCCCAATCAATTTGTCCACCGATCCGTGTTTTAAAATCATCCGTGATGTTCTTTCCTGAAGGAAATGAATATTCTGCGTTCAATACGATTGGTAATTTTGACCTTAACTTATAATTATAACCAATGCCATAAGTGACAGCGTACTCAGCGTTAACATTGATGTTAATAATATGTCGTGGGTCTTTGGTTACATTACCCCAATTAAAAGTTTGAGCAGTTGAAAAGAATGCAGGAAGTAAGAAAGCAATGCTGAGAAAATATTTTATGTTTTTCATTTTAAAGAGAATTTAGATAGTTTAAGGCCTTAGGAAAAAAATTGGTCCAACCTGTAGGGAAACTGATAAAATCATGTCCGGCTCCGTCGATCTTTTCTAATTGAACATTTGGATAGGCTGATGAAACAAGCTGTGCATGATTTAAACCATAAGCTTTGTTCTTTTCACTGTAAGCAAAAAATACTTTTGTTGTGAATTGGTAAAGATTCGTTGTCCAATCAGGTTTTTCTTTTTCCCCAAGTTCAAACAAAGCTCTGTTCACTACCGCCCCGGCCCGCCAGAAAGCTAAAGGTCCCTCATTACCGACAGGACTGTCTTCAGCTTTATCTGCTGCGGCCATCAAACCAAATTTGTAATCCAGTATGGCATGTTCGTTTTCATTACCGGTAATGAATTGATCCTGGTAAGTAGCATCATTTAACGTTTCGCTGGTAAAGTGAAAATCTCTTGAACGGCTTACATAATCTTTTATATCCTTCCATTTAAAGCCTCCCGGTTCGCCAAGAATAACTCCGCGAACCGCCATCGGATATTGATTGATATACGCCGTCGCCAACATAGCTCCCCATGAATGGCCCAGCAGAAATACTTTCTGCGCCGGCGATTTTCTATAATGAGCAATCACTGCATTCAGGTCATCGATCATCACCTGGATAGAATAAAGATTCTTACTATGTCGTTCAGATAGCCCTGACCCTCGCTGGTCATAGAATACGACATAGTATCCATTGGCTGCAAATTCTTTACAGTTCAATAAATGGCGGTAATCACTTCCCGGCCCGCCATGGAGTACCACGAGCATTTTATCGGATGGATTACCAAAAGTTTCCGCATGAAACATGCTGCCGTTGACCATTATTGAAGGCAGCGATGGATCCGATTTTACAGTTTTGGGAACAAGATTTCCTTCATCAGTTATTAGTTTCCCTTTTGTGCAGGCTAATAGTGATAAGGCAAGAATGGCGATTGGGATAAGTTTGTTTTTCTGGCTAATCATTTTTAATAGTTTTCTGCAAATATGGGCTTGTGAAAAGCCCGGAATCGCCCCATTTTGTAAGGTGGAACCAGCTTCTTTAAAAATTTTTATTTGCGTTGCGATTCTTTTAACAATTAACAGGCTAAGCCAAATTAACCTTGATCCGTGACAAGTACTCGCTTGGAGATAGTGCAGTGACTTTTTTAAAATTTCTGTTAAAGGCAGTCTTGGAATTAAAGCCACATTCATAAGCTAAAGAAAGAAGTGTGTATTGCCGGTTGACAGGATCGGCAACAAGAGTTTTAAATTCTTCTATGCGCAAGCCATTGATATAGTCGTAGAAGGATTTGTTCTCAAAAGAATTGATTACTTGTGACAAGACATTAGAATGGACATTCAGGTTCTCCGCAAGCTGGCCCAGGTTTAACTCAGGATCTTTAAAGAGCTTATCCTTAAACATGAGTTGATGAAGTTGTTGATAGATCCTCCTTGCTTCGTCATCAGTTAATGAAGACTTCTGATATTTCCGTCTGGTATCAGGTTCATTAGAAACATGCGCCGCAGATTGCTGGTGATATTTTAATTCAGGCTCAACATTCTTTTCTAAACGAGACTTAGCAGGTTCATTGAGTAATGGTTTATTACTGAATATACCTACTTGCCTGATCCCAAAATAACCGATGAAAAAAACATAAAGCACCACTGTTCCAAAAATGTAAGTATCCTTTAATCCAAGAAGAATAACTATCCATATTGCAGATGTGCCATAAATCAGATACCGAAGCCAATTAAGATTTATTCTTGCTGTGTTTGAAAAACGGCTTTCAATATTTACTTTATGCTGTCGAAGTTTTAAAAAAGAAAGAATAATATAAATAACTCCTGAAGCAATAATGCCTATGAAAACCAGATCCGTCAACCATTTATAACCTGAGCCTCCATGCTGGTAAACCCATACTTTTTGATCAGCTGGTAACTGAAAAAATTGAAACATTAAACCATATGTAATCAATACCGGAGCGAAATGAAGGAAGCCTACTGCTTTTATTCTTCTCACCTGTGTTAATGCGGTCGTATACAAAAATAAAAAAGGGCCATGCACCAACGGTAAAGGAAGATGTAATCCCAATAACCAGGGAAATTTTAGATAGTTTCCACTTAAATACAAATAGAACATGGTTAAGTGAAAGCCGATGATAATTAGCCAGGCAGTCAGAATTTTGTCCGCTTCCGATTTGCCTTTTTTTCCTGCCAGTAAAACAGAAAGGAAAAAGGTAATGATGATCCCTGCCAGGTAAAACATGGCGATCGATTATTTGTCCAAAATTAAGTGCAGTATTTACATTTCAAGTATAACAAATGATATATCTCAACATTCAAATCTTAATAAGCTTCTAACTGTTTTTCAATTATTTTTGCACCAATTTCTAAAATAAGTATAACACAATGGGAAAGATCAAGGTTGGTTTGGTGCAGATGAGTTGTTCAAACAACAAGGAAGCGAATTTGCAGAAAGCAATAGAAAAAATCAAAGAAGCTGCTGCGAAAGGAGCACAGATCGTTTGTCTGCAGGAGCTGTTTACTTCTTTATACTTCTGTGATGTAGAAGATTATGAAAATTTCAAACTGGCAGAACCCATCCCGGGACCATCTTCTGAAGCATTAAGTAAACTCGCCAAACAACTCAATGTTGTTATCATCGCTTCTCTATTCGAAAAAAGGACCCAGGGCATTTATCATAACACAACAGCTGTATTAGATGCCGATGGTTCTTATCTCGGTAAGTACCGCAAAATGCATATACCTGATGACCCTTCTTATTATGAAAAATTCTATTTTACTCCCGGTGATCTTGGTTATAAAGTTTTTAAAACAAAATATGCAACGTTTGGAGTGCTTATCTGCTGGGATCAATGGTATCCAGAGGCAGCAAGGATCACTTCGCTAATGGGTGCCGAAATCTTATTTTATCCAACAGCCATCGGATGGGCCACTTCGCAGGATGACGCAACCAATACAGAACAATACAATGCATGGCAAACCATTCAAAGAAGTCATGCGGTTGCAAATGCCGTGCATGTTGTAAGTGTAAATCGTGTTGGATTTGAGCAGAACGGAGCCATGAAATTCTGGGGTGGGTCATTTGTAAGTAATCCTTTTGGCACTTTGATTTATAAAGCATCACACGAACAGGAAGAAGTTGCTGTTGTTGAAATTGATACTGATAAAACAGATGGCTACCGGACACACTGGCCCTTCTTAAGGGATAGGAGAATTGATTCCTATGCTCCAATCACTAAAAGATTTATTGATGAGGAATAGACGGGACTTACAAACACCCAAACAACTCGGTTATTATTTTCCCGCTGAATTTGCTCCTCATGTTGCCACCTGGTTAAGCTGGCCCCATAAAGAAGCATCATGGCCCGGAAAGATCCATACGATATTTCCTTTCTATAGTCGCTTTGTAAAATATTTAGCGCAGAGTGAAAAAGTCCGCATCAATGTGAATGATGAAGCAATGAAGTCCTTTGCCATTTCGTGCCTGGAAAAAGAAGGAGTAGATCTTTCACAAGTTGAATTTTTCTTTCATCCAACAAATGATGCATGGTGCCGTGACCACGGTCCTGCTTTTTTAATTAGTCCAACTGCTGACATAAAAAAAATAATTGTTGACTGGAATTACAATGCATGGGGTGGAAAATATCTCCCTTGCGACCTGGATGACATAATACCAACCAGGATCGGACAGCATTATAATATTCCTGTTTATAATCCAGGGATCATTATGGAGGGCGGTTCAGTCGATTTTAATGGAAAAGGAACAGTGATCACTTCCACACTTTGTTTGTTGAATAAGAATCGCAATCCACATCTGAATCAAAAACAGATTGAGGATTATTTATGCAATTTTTATGGCCAGGAACAAGTGCTATGGGTAGATGAAGGAATTGTTGGCGATGATACCGACGGGCACATTGATGATACGGTTCGATTTGTAAATGAAGACACTGTAATTACGGTCATCGAAGAAAATAAAAATGACGAGAACCATGCATTGCTTGAAACAAATTTGAAACAACTGAAGGCAATGCGTCTCTTAAACGGTAAACAATTGAATATTGTTGAACTCCCAATGCCCGATTATTTGGAATATGACGGTCAACGACTCCCCTGCAGCTATGCCAATTTTTATATCTGTAATAAGTATGTGATCGTTCCCATATTCAATTGTAAGAAAGATGAAAAGGCCTTACAAATAATCTCGCAATGTTTTCCCGGAAGACAAACAATTGGTATTGATTCTACTGAAATAATCTGGGGATTGGGAAGCTTTCATTGTCTTAGCCAACAGGAACCGGCGGTATAACTCATTTCTTAAGTACTTCGGGATTCACAATATTAGGAACAGTATTGTTCTTGTAATAACTGATTATATTTTCTGCAGCCATTCTTGACATTTCATTTCGTGCTTCTACAGTTGCTGAGCCGATATGTGGCAAAATGCATACGTTTTCCATTTCCAAAAGTGGGTTATCGGGTTTGATTGGTTCCGGGTTAGTAACATCAAGCCCGGCGCCCCAGATTAAACCTTTCCTCAATGCATCAATAAGATCCTGTTCGTTATGTACTCCTCCCCTTGCTGTATTAATAAATATGGAAGAAGATTTCATCTTACTGAAAGCATCTTTATTGAAAATCTCCCTTGTTTCGTTATTTAACGCTGAATGAACTGACACCACATCACTTTGATCTAATAATTGATCAAAACTCACCAGCTTTGCATCATACAGTTTTTCGGCTTCGGGATTTGCTTTTCTGTTACAATAAATTACATCCATGTTGTAAGCTCCTTTACAACGTCTCGCCATTGCCAGGCCGATGCGGCCGAGTCCGAAAATACCAAGTGTTTTACGATTGAATTCAAAACCAAGATTTGCATTTGGCTTGAAATACGTCCACTCACCTTTCAAAATCCCTTTGTGCATGAAAAAGAATTTCCTTGCAACTGCAATCATTAATCCAAACGCAATGTCGGCAGTCGCCTCGTCCATTGCACCGGGGGCATAACCAATGGGTATTCCAAATTTTGTGGCAAGGGGAACGTCAATATTATCATAGCCAACAGCAAACTGCGAGATCATTTCAAGATGCGAACAGGTATTTATAAAATCAGTACCGATATTATCGGCGCTTACACAAAGAATGACATTATGTTTTCTACTCTCTGTAATTAATTCCTCATCAGTCATCGGTCTGTCAAGTGGCCAGGGCGTAACCGAAAATCCTTCTTTCTGTAACATCTCAACTCCGCGAACAGGGATATTGCGTGTCACCAAAACCTTTATATCGCTGATGTTACGGCTCATTTTCTGGTTAAAAATTTTTATTCGGAAGTTGGGATGAAAAGGACGAAAGTAATTGTTGGTTTATCAATAAAAATCGATTTATACTATTATTTCTCTGCTTCGCCTTTCAATGTAATTTTTTTATCAGGAGCTTTAAAGCTATCACGCATATCAACCGATAGTTTATTTTGATCAAAATAAAAAGTCATGATCTGTGTATGTGGACTGTCAATATATCTTAATCGCATTTCCAATGTTTTCGGCCCTTTCCACCTGTAAGTTCCTGCGATCTGGGATGGTGGTAATCCCTCAAAATGTCCTTTTGCTGCTGCCACCAATGAAGGTCCTAACAGGGTGGTTTTTCCTTCAACCCACCGTCCATTTCCAAAATTCAGCAAATAAGAGCTACTATTTGTTTTCAACGTAAGTTTGATGACGTCACCAGTTGTGCCGAAAGAAATCCTTTCAATGTTTTTTTCATTCGGTTCAATCTTAAACCTTTTGCCGGAAACAGAAGGTATTTTAAAAACGCTATCGGATTTCGGAGGTAAAGGAAGCTTCAATTGCATTAATCGTTTTTTAAGAATAACCGCATCATTCTTATCCAATGTTGATGAATCAACTTCCATTGCCGGCAATAAATACTTCCATACAAGATTTAATTCTCCTTGCATATCTTGAGTCTCAGATGTAATGGCAATTACCACATCCTGTTCTGGTAAGATCAACGCATACTGCCCAAAAGCACCATCCCCACGATAAGAATTATAACGACTGCGCCAGAATTGGTAACAATAACCCTGCTTCCAGTCACTGGAATCTTTTTTGGCCTGCGTATCAT
>CBFGXP010000207.1:0-6808 GCA_965652775.1 uncultured bacterium | reverse complement strand
CCTCTTATTCTCACTTTTACGCCTTCGCCAACTTTTCCATTATTAGCTTCTACAAAAACACCGGCCGCTCTTCCCTGGAGTGCCTGGTTAAAATTTGGTACGGGCATATTGGCCACTTCAGCACCCTTAACCCTGGCAATATTACCTGTCAGGTCTCTTTTAACTTTTGTTCCATAGCCAGTAACAATTACCTCTTCAAGGTTTCGGGATTCACCGGCTCTTAATGAAATATTTACAGAAGAGCCGGATATCCTGACTTCCTGTGTTTCAAAACCAACTCCCGAAATGATTAGAGTAGTTGATTTTTCAGGAGCTGATAGGGAGAACGCCCCGTCCGATCCTGAAATAGTTCCAACTTTTGTACCTTTTACAATTACAGAGGCTCCGGCGACAGGAGACCCATCTTTGCTGTCAGTTACCTTACCGGTAACGGTTTTTGTTTGCGCCCATAGCAGCTGAAAAGAAAACAGCAATCCAATCAGCATAAGCAGTTTAATTTTTCTCATGTGTAGTGCAGTGTTAATGTGAACAAATATGCTATTTATAAACAGTGGCAGAAAGTTAGACAAAAAAAAAGATACAAAATGTGGGGTGGTCTTTGAATTCTAAAAGAAATTAAAAAATTAATTACTGTTAAGTAATGGAGTATGTATGGGCTAATGTAACAACTGCTGCAGCGCTGCCACAACATAGATTGTAATTAATTTGCGAACTAACGCCATAAAGATGCCGAAGAGAATGTCGGATCACTTACGGAAAAGGAAAGTCGGTTTACGCAAAAATGGAAAACAAATTTTACATTCACGCAAATAACTGTTTATATGAAAATTATTGCCGGTTTGATGGCTTTCTTTTTTTGCACTTCGGTGGTTGCACAGGATAGCATAAGTATACACTATAAAATTTATGATACCCGTTCAAAGCAACTTGTTTCAATAGACAAAATTGTGACTGACATGGCCGATGCCGATGTTTTGTTTTTCGGAGAAGAACATAATGATAGCGCTGCTCATTACTTAGAAAACAAAATCTTCAGAGCATTACATGCACAATATGCCGATAAGGTTGTCTTAAGTATGGAAATGTTTGAAACTGATGGCCAGCTTGTCCTGAATGAATATCTAGAGGGATTTATTAATGAGGATCGCTTTTCAAGAGACGTAAGGCTGTGGACTAATTACAAAGATTATCGTCCGATGATCGAATACGCAAAACAAAACAAGATTCCGGTGATTGCCGCTAACCCGCCACGCCGCTATGTAAACCTTGTTACCCGGAGAGGGATGAGATCATTGGATAGCCTGTCAAATGATGCAAAGAAATTTTTACCCCCACTTCCCTATGATACTTTATCAGGCCGCTATCGGGAAAAATTCATGGATATAATGAAAGGAAGTCCCGGAAGCAGTAGCCAAAATATTTATTATAGTCAGAGTCTTTGGGATGCAGGGATGGCTTACAGCATATACAGCTTTTTAAAAAAGAATAAACACAAAAAAGTCTTTCATTGCGTTGGAGGTTTCCATACCGAAGAAAAATTAGGTACCGCGGCACAATTACAAATGAGAAACAAAAAATTAAAGATCCTAAACATCAGCAGCTTCAGGGATGACTCATTTAATAGTCCTGATTGGGAAAAGTTCAGTTCCCGCGGCGATTATATTATTGTCACCAACCCCGATTTGAAAAAAACATTTTAGGTTTGTCTTAAATACATTAAACAAAATATATGCTTAGTAAATCAATGCAGGAAGCGCTGAACAAACAGGTACAAATGGAAGCAGAATCATCACAGGCATACCTGGCAATGGCATCATGGGCTGAAATACAACCGGGCCTGCAGGGTGTTACCGATTTCTTCTATAAGCAATCCGATGAAGAGAGGATACACATGCTTAAGCTTGTCCGCTTCATTAATGAAAGAGGTGGGTTCGCTACCATACCTGCATTAGATCAACCTATGATTACCTTTCAATCATTGCGTCGGGTATTCGAAGAATTCTTAAAACACGAATTAAAAGTCAGCGACAGCATCAACGATCTTGTTCACCTGGCGCTGACAGAAAAAGATTATGCCACCCATAACTTTCTCCAGTGGTATGTTAATGAACAAATGGAAGAAGAAAGAGTGGCCCGGAATCTTAACGATAAACTTGAAATGATTGGTGATGATAAAAGTGGTTTGTATCTATTTGACCGTGATATTATGAACTATCGTACACAAAAAGAGTAACCTGCTACAGGCTACTCTTTTTCAGACTCTATAATCTAAGCTTAAGACCACCGTTCACTACAAACCCATCAAGTGGTGCATAAATATCTCTGAATTGCGGGTTATCAATCGAACCGGTGTAAATCGTATCAAATTTGGTTTGCCGGGAATCGGTAAAGTTTTCAAAATTGATATACAATGAAAACCTTTCCCAAAGCTTTTCTGCCATGAAACCGGTTATCCAGTAAGATTTCCCTGTTGCCCCATCACTTAATTGTTGCTTACTGAAATAATAAGCTTCCAAACCAATTTTCCATTTTTCTTCCACTTCATACAAAAGAACAGAATTTAAACGATGTCTCGATGTCAGGTAATTTTCGGTTTTATTCGTTCCTTCGTGCAAATATGCTTTGGTAAATGTGTAGCCAAGAAATAATTTAAAATCGCTATATCCAACTTTTACATTTGTTTCCATGCCACGGCTGTCGAAATGACCATCTACATTTTTAAAACTATAAACCGGTACACCGGGCATTGTTTGTAATATCAGCGGATCATGTATGCGTGTATAAAAGAAAAGATGATTAAAGCTGAAACTTATTTGATCGTCAGCAAAACTTGTACGATAATTAATATCGGCATTTACCCCATAACTTTTTTCCAACTTATTTTCATCAGGATCTATTGGAAGTACATTCTTGTATAGCAACCTTTCACTTTCTTCTGTAAAGATCGTTGGCGTTTTATAACCCATGCCGCCACCGATACGGGAAGAAAGTTTTGGAGCAAATTTGAACAACATGGAAAGCCGGGGAAGAACTGCAAAGCCGTAATCTTTTACATAATCACCACGCAAACCTGTTTCCATACTAAACTTCTCGCTCACCTTAAGATTATTTTGAATAAACAACCCGGTGGTGACCTGTTCATAATTCCTCGAAGGAGTTGCTGTCAATTGAATCTCTTCAAAATGATCGGTTACAAAATTGATACCGCCGATCCATTCCGCTCTGTCACCGTGAAAAGAATAAGTGGCTTCACTGAAGGTTCCGGTTTGCGTTCCATCAAACGCATAATTGGGCACATTGATCTTCCGTTGGAAATAGTTGATGCTGTTCTTTAATGTAAACTGGCTCTTTTCATTGAAGTGATGATCCAGCAATAATTGTGAACTAATACGATCAGTGTTATTGGTTTCGGAATATCCACTCGTCTTTCTTCCTTTGATGAATTCTATATCACCCCCGGTGCGATCTTCCGTTGTCAAATTTACACCCACCATCAGTTGTGTTTTCTCTTTTATATAAAAGAAAAGTTTTGGGTTGAGGGTATAGCGTTCAAATTTTGGAATAGCAGTCAACCCGACATCAGATGGATCGTACGCTGCATTACTGTTTCGTGAAGCGAATAATGTTATTCCTGACTTTTTAAATTTTTGTCCATAAAAACCGCTTGTATTTATTCCGCCAGCACTTGTTACGTCAATATGAAAATTTAATTCTCTTTCTTCCCTTGGTGTTTTTGATATAAGGTTTACCAGCCCCGCGATCGCACCACCTCCGTATAGAGTAGACGATGATCCTTTAATAACTTCAAACTGTTTGAGGTCGAGCGGTGGTGTTTGAAGCAATCCTAATCCCCCGCTGAATCCTGCATACAATGGTAACCCATCTTTTAATATTTGTGTGTAGCGTCCATCCAATCCCTGTATGCGAATTGAGGCGTTTGCAGAAGTGGCTGATGTTTGCTGCGTCGTGATACCCGTACTTTCATTCAATACCATTCTTATATCACCAGGTTTCATGTTAGCTTTTTCATCCAGTTCTTCGCCCGCAACAAATTCAACCCTGGTTGGAATATCCTGTATCGTTCGGGTGCTTCGTGTTGATTGGATCACTACTTCTTCTTCCTCTTCATGCTCCGTTTCCATTTCAATTATTACATCATGATCCGGGGGAAAGTCGTACACAATTGTTTTATCCGCATATCCGATTGAAGTGATCTTAACTGTATGTTTTCCTCCAGTGATATCCTTTATAAAAACAATACCGGAAGAATCAGCAACCCCAGTTCTTTTTAATTCCTCCAAAGTCACTGATGCCCGAGCGACACTTTCGCCAGTTTCCTTATTTATAATTTTTGCTTTGAATGTATGTTGGGCAGATGCAGTAAAACCTGTAACCAGGATCACTGCAACCAAAAAAAGTCGTCGCATAGGTAATTGATTAATTAAAAAACTTGTTGACCTTGATTTGGATTATCAAACAAGTTTAGGCGGTTGCCAAAAATCATAATGAACATCCGGGATCGAAGAGAGAAGATATCCTGCATATTGATTCGATGAGAAAGCGGGAATTATTTCAAGATTGGTAACTTCAAATGAAACTGTAAAACCAGAACAACCTGTGCAGGTGAAAAATGGTGAGCAGCTGCCCCGATCATCCTCTTCTCGTTCATGACCTGCTTCCTGCGTAATATTTTCTTCAGGACAATTATCGAATGTGCAGCAGGGAATAGCAAAAAGTAACACGAAATAAGCAGCTAGTATGAAAGCGATCACTTTCAAATGTTTGATTTAAGCTCTTAACAATAATTCACAAGGCTTAAGACCCGTATGTTTTTTAAATGCAGTTGAAAAATG
The DNA here is from genome assembly GCA_965652775.1 of uncultured bacterium. Lineage (GTDB taxonomy): Bacteria > Bacteroidota > Bacteroidia > Chitinophagales > Chitinophagaceae > VBAS01. Next base: position 1,955 of record CBFGXP010000207.1, on the reverse strand, counting down.
CGAGATAGATGAATAACCCAGCAGCATAGAAACTTCAGTTACACTCAACCCTTTTTCATACAATAAATATTTTGCATGCTCCATTCTTTGACTTTGATAAAAATCAAAAATGGTAGAGCCAAACATTTCTTTAAATCCTTTTTTCAGGTAACATTCATTGATAGCAACTTTACGACTGAGCTCTTTGATCGTGATCGGTTCACCGATATGCTGGATCAGGATCTCCCTTGCTTTTGTTATTTTTTCACGGTCAGCTTCATTAGCCAAAAACTTACAATTAACAACATCAATTTCTTTTTCTCCCAGCATGCAATCAAGACTGTACAATAACAGCATCTGGGTCTGTGCATTGATATAAATATTTTCCAGGCTATCAGTGAACGTATGATTCAGCAATCCTTCTAATACGATCCTTGTTTTGCCGCAAAGCGGTAATATCTTGGTAAAGGATGAACGATGTTTGAATTTCAGCACATCATCACTTAGCATCTCATTTCCTTTACGGGTCACAAATTGAGAAATATGGGCAGGTGAGAAGCGGAAACTCATTACATCCACACTCTCCACTCTTTCCACGCAAGACTTTGATGCGCTAAACTTGCACATATTGCATTCGGTATCTTTCTGGCGACAGTAGACATTGCCGGATACACAAAACTTTAATTCAAGATAATTTTCCTTTGGGCTCGCCTTTTCATAATGATATACAAGCATGCCCATATCTTCCATGTTCCAGCTACCTGAATTATGATACCTGTTAATAGTGTACTGCACCGAGCCAGGTATTAATCTTACTTTTTCCTGGAGTAAGACAAATTGGTCCTGTAAAACTGACTGGCGATATGCAAGTGATAATATATCCGGGGGATTATGCATTGTCTGCAAATTTACAATACAAACACCGATTTGCCTTAACATAGATCAATCCTGGCTAATAATTCTGTCACAAAAACCAGCTTTTAAAAAAAATTCTCTGTTTGGCTTTAACGATTAACTTTGCCCCCGCCTCCCCCGGCCAGGTCGGGGGAGACTTTTATTAAATGATTCATCCCCATACTTATATTCATCCCAATGCCAAGCTTGCAACCAATGTAAAAGTTGACCCTTTTACTGTTATTCACCAGGATGTTGAGATTGGTGAGGGTACGTGGGTTGGTTCCAACGTGACTATCATGGAAGGTGCCAGGATCGGTAAGAATTGTCGCATTTTCCCGGGTGCTGTTATTGCAGCTATCCCGCAGGATCTTAAGTTCCAGGGTGAGTATTCGCAAGTGATAATTGGTGATAACACAACTATCCGTGAATTCGTAACTATTAACCGAGGGACAGTAGACAGAGAAAAAACAATGATTGGCAGAAACTGCCTTATTATGGCTTATTGCCATTTTGCCCATGATTGCATTGTTGGCAACAATTGCATCATGAGCAATAATACCCAGGTGGCAGGTCATGTCACTATTGGTGACTGGTCTATATTGGGTGGTATGACAGCTGTTCACCAGTTTGTACGTATTGGTCAACATTCTTTTCTTAGTGGCGGCTCTTTGGTTGGTAAAGATGTGCCGCCTTATATTAAAGCAGCAAGGACACCCCTTTCTTATGCCGGTGTAAATTCAATTGGTTTAAAAAGAAGAGGTTTTGGAGTGGAAAAGATCAATCATATTCTTGATATCTATCGCTGTATATATAATAAAGGACTTAACACAACCCAGGCTATCGAATACTTAGAAGAAGAATTTGATGCAACAGATGAAAGAGATGAAATTGTAACATTTATCCGCGAATCAAACCGCGGTATTATAAAACGCTTCACCAAAAACAGTGTGGATGAAGATATCGCTGACTGATGCGGGCAAACGCTTCAACCGCGACTGGATCTTTCGCCATCTTACCTACGAGTTTTCTGCAGGACAAACTTATGCTATCATCGGGCCTAACGGTTCGGGAAAAAGTAC
>CBFGXP010000206.1:0-6890 GCA_965652775.1 uncultured bacterium | reverse complement strand
ACGTGCCAATTTTGTTTTGAGGCAGGCGGACTAATCTGCCCTGCTCTGCCAACGCCTGGAGGATGGACTGGCGAATCCACCAAACGGCGTATGAGATGAATTTAAAACCCTTAGTTTCATCGAAACGCTGGGCTGCTTTTATCAAACCGAGGTTACCCTCGTTGATCAAATCGCTAAGAGAAAGCCCCTGGTGCTGGTACTGCTTAGCAACAGATACCACAAATCGAAGGTTGGCTTGCACCAATTTGTCTAATGCTCTTTGTGCGTCAACCGGATTACGATGAGCCATTTTAATGCGTTGGGCAAGTGTCGTCTCCTCTTCGGGAGTGATCATCGGGATCTTAGAGATCTCCTGAAGATACTTTTCAACTGCCTGGCTGTCTCTGTTCGTAATCTGGGTGGCAATCTTTAGCTGCCTCATAATTGAAATATTACAAGTTTAAAACGTAAATAAAACGTAAAATAGAGTTGGTTTGTTCAAGGAAAGTTGCAAAGGGTAAGTTAATTACTACCGTCCAAGTATGTATGCAAATTTACGTCACAACGGCGGTTTCTCATAATGTTTGGGGAAAAATGTTTGATAAAGTGAATATCTAATTTCATTAATAAAAATAAAATCATGCCGAAATCCTTTCTCAGCAAGGTTTTCAAAGGAGACGCTGTATTGAAAAAATAATTCATTCACCGAATTTATCCTAAAATAAATATGAGAAATCAACTCGCCACTGTCGTATATCTTTTACGTAAATAGAACCAAAGCACCAAACCAGAGATTATTAATAGGGAAGAGATCAACTCCGCTTGAGTAAATTGAAAACCTAACAAATGAATTTTTATATTCACTCTTATTTTTTCAATGAAAAATCTTTCCACCCCATTTAATATTAAATAAAGAGCAAATAATGTACCCGGTATTTTAAGTCGCTTTCTAACAGACCAAAGAATAAGAAAAAGCACAAAACAAATCACGGTTTCGTAGAATGGAGTTGGATAATGTGGTTCTGCAAGTTCAAAGCAAAATTTATCATTACATCCCGGGATTGGGATTCCTTCCCTGGCGACATTATTTGGATAAGTATATCCCCACATCCAATCTGGTAGCCAGCTAAATGGGTTGGCCGTTTTAGTAGCTATCCCCCAGTCACCATCGCCGGAAACCTGGCAACCAATTCGACCGACAGAATAAGCAAGCATCAGGGCCGGAGCTGCAGAATCATTCAAATGCCAGAATCCGATCTTATTTTTCTTTGCATACCACCAAATAGCCAATGCAGCACAGATCAGGCCACCATAAAAAGTGAGCCCTTCTGCAGAAAAGATCGAGCTGGGGTCTTTTATAAAAGTATCCCAGTTTTCAAACGCATCAAAAAGCTTGGCGCCAATGAGACCAAAAACCAACGCAAGGATGGTTAATTCTCCTACTCTATCCTGTGGCCAAATTCTGATCTTTCTTAATTCAGGTTTTTCTAACACCTGTTTTCGTTTTTCCCACCATTTCAGACCGGCGAAAAGTATCCCCAGAGCAATCCCTGCCGGCCAACTACCCCTGTCTGAAAAAATAAATGCCTGCGGATCATCTGTTACAGATTTATTCATTATGAATAGCGCAATGATCTTATACCCGAGAACAAACCCAAGCAAAAAATTCAGGAGCAAATCAATGAAAGAAGCCGGTTTGCCCACCATTACCTGCACCTCAGTTGGCTGCAACAGCCCTTGTTTACTTTTTCTTCTTAACTCAGCAGATAAAACAACGGCAGCGAGAATAAAGGCAATAGCCACAAAAAATCCGAATGAATTTATAAATCTCAGGGGTTGCCATTCTACATTAAAGAGGTCACGAAAAGCATAATAAAGATTCGGATACATCAGCTGGTTGTTGGTTTACTCAAAAAATGTTGACGAATATACAAAAAGAAAATTGTGGGTCTTAGCTAAGCTTGAACCTAACTAAACCCACAAAATATTATAGTAAGATTAATTGCAATGCTGTTCGAAGGCATTGATAAGATTACTTGCAATCATCTGCGCAGGCCTTCCTTCGATCTGATGTCTCTCGATAAAATGCACAAGTTGACCATTTTTGAATAAAGCAATTGCTGGTGAAGAGGGAGGATATGGTAGCAAATGCTCCCGGAGTTTTCGTACAGCTTCAATATCAAAGCCTGCAAAACTTGTGGTTAAATGATCAGGTTTTTTATCGCTATTTAATACCGCAAGAATGACTCCCGGCCGTGCAGAGCCTGCCGAACAACCACAAACAGAGTTAATCATCACAAGAGTTGTTCCTTGCTTGGAAAGCTGATCTTCAACCTCATTTGCCGTTAATAACTCAGTAAATCCATGCTCTGTGAGCTCTTCCTTCATTGGTATGACAATTTCTTCAGGATACATTTTTCTTTATTTTAATCTGCAAAAATAATCAAAAACGAGTCCCGAAATTCTTTAAAGCCGCATGCTTGATATTCTGTCAGAAAATATTTCTTAATTCGGAAATTATGTCTCCTAAGGTCTTTGAATTGGAACAAAGAGTCAGAAAAAATCAGCTTTCACTGGCATGGTATATGGTTTGAAGAAATCTGAGGGAACAATGACACCTGAATTTTAATCATTAAAAACTTTTATAACTATGACACACTCTAAATTTCACAACAGAAACTTCGACAGATCGTTTGACAACATGGTTGATGAACTTTTTACAGGTTTACCTGTTGTTCTCAATGATGGTTACAATTTCTTGACAAAGCAGGGTTATGTTCCTGTAAATATTAAAGAAGTTGAGAATGGTTATGCACTTGATGTGATTGCACCTGGTTTTGAAAAAACAGATTTCAAAGTGAATGTAGACAACAATGTATTAACAATTTCAGCCGAAAGAAAAACTGAAGAAAAGAGTCAAACTGATAAGCAAATCCGCAAGGAATATAGCTATAGAAATTTTAAACGTTCTTTCACAATTGATGATAAAATAGATGCAACGGCTATCGATGCTTCTTACGTCAATGGAGTGTTGAGATTAAACCTTCCTAAGAAGGCGGAAGTCAGAGAAGCAGCAAAAGATATTACGATTAAATAAATAAACAGATCTTACTAATTAAGAATTTTCTCATAAGCAGTTGGTTTTGGTTTACACCCTGCCGTTTCTACGGCGGGGTTTCTTTTTATTCGCAACCCTGCCTTCTGCGTGTATCGATCAGGAATTGTATTTTCCAGCTGCCATTGATTTTTACCAATTGAAATGAATTAACTCCGCAATGACTGAATTTTCCCGCATAATAAAATTTGTAGGGAGTCCAGACTGTAGCCAATGGACCATCAATCTTCACTGTTTCAAAAGTTATTCTTTCATCAAGTGAATCTTTTTTCGCTGCGCTGATGCTCTTAACAAAGTCACTTACCTTTTCATTCTGTACAAAAAAAGTTCCATCCTGTTTGCGACGGATCGTTTGCAAAACTGCACTATCAGCAAAAGCATCTTTCAACATTGCAGCATCTACATTTTTCATAGCGGTAAAAAGCTGGTTGACTACTGCCTTCGCAGAATCTTCCGCGGTTTGAGCAGTTGCAAAAGTTGAAATAAGTATTGCCGCTGTTAATAATATCAAAATTCGTTTCATGTTAAAATAATTTAGTTTTTTTTGGACAATGAATTGCGCATAATAAACGATAAATGTAAAATTCCTGCACATGAAAACGATGAAAATTCTACAAACGGTGAGTTTATTTTCAATTTTTATTATTGCGGTTAGCTGTCGCTCTAGTCGCCCGGTTTATGAGGGACGATATCCCCCAAGAGAATATCCTTCCTACCCACCACCTCCTCCTAATTATCCTGTTTATAATGACTCATATCCCTCGGGCCTGCCTCCGGGTCAGGCGAAAAAAGTTTATGGCGGCAGATCAGCAAAACCTTACGCTCCGGGTCAAAGAAAAAAATATGGATATGGCTACAGACGCTATCCACTAATCGTAGTCCGAACTCCTGACATCGTCATTGGCCGCTATAATGATGGCCGGTATTATTATCGCAATCCTGCAGGCTATATGTATTGGAAAGGTTATGATAACAGGTTTTATCTGGATGAAAGATATTTGAATGATAACGGTTATGATGACAATGAATATAATGATTGGAAGTATAAAGGAAGGAAGAATTACAGCAATAATAGTTCAAAAGAGAAGCGGAAACGGTAGATTGAAATAACAATCGAAACTTCTAACAAATAAAATCTAAAGCCATGAAATCAGCAGGTGCCATCCAGGTTGTTGCTGTTCTTTTGCTGGTAGCTTCAGCTGCCAGTTGCGAAGTAGCAAAGGAATATTCAAACAGGGTTTTCAAGCCAGCGATGCCGCTGAAAGAGCCCGATTCTACAACAACCGCATTAAAGTTTATGCAGTTTGACAGCGATAACACATCCGATAGTGTAGATCTAAAAGAATTCGCAAATAAAGAGTTTAAAGAGAACGATAAACCTGAAGTGCTAAAAGATACCAGTAAGACTGAAGTAGTTAAGATTGAACCCACAAGTGTTCCAAAAGAGCCGCCCCTTGACGCATCCAGGAAAGGTACAACAAGAACAAGGAAAATAAGACAGTAAATACTTATAAATACCAGGCCTTTTCACCCCCTAACCATGCATTGCATTACCCTTTGAAATTGTAACCGTGTGTTTGGAAGAAAGGGCCTCTTTTATTTATAACCTAATATTTTCAGCATACTCTGCGCCGTTTGTTGCTTGGCGTGCAACCAATCTGTCAGTTTGCCATTTTTATCATAGCCTACAATTACATGCTTTGGTGAAGGGATAAGACAATGTTTTATTCCGCCGTATCCGCTGATCTGATCCTGGTAAGCACCAGTATGAAAGAAGCCTACATAAAGGGGCTCTCCATTCACGATCTTTGGAAGAAATACTTCGTTGATATGTTCTTCCGAATCATAATAATCATGACTATCACAGGTAATACCGCCCAGAACGACCCGATGATAGTCCTGGTCCCATTTATTAATGGGTAACATCAGGAACTTTTCTCCAATACCCCAGGTATCAGGCAATGTGGTGATAAACGAAGAATCGATCATATACCAGGTCTCGCGGTCATTCTGCACTTTTTCCCCGATCACACTGAAAATATGTGCCATGCTTTCACCAACTGTGAAGCTGCCGAACTCTGTAAAGATATGCGGCATCGGAACCCTTGCTTTTTTACACGCGGTCTTAATGTTCCGAACTATCTCACTGATCATGAAATCATATTTGTATTCAAATCCGAGAGAATGTTTGATGGGAAATCCACCGCCGATATTTATTGAATCAAGTTCAGGACAGATCTTTTTTAACTGGCAATAAAGATTAATGATCTTATTCAGTTCACTCCAGTAATAAATGTCATCTTTAATGCCTTTGTTAAGAAAGATGTGAAGCATTTTCAATTGAAACTTGCTTTCATACCCTTCGATCCTGTCTACATAAAATTCCAGGATATCTTTTGCCCTTATACCAAGTCGCGATGTATAAAACGGAAACGTAGGTTCTTCTTCAGCCGCAACTCTTATTCCTACTTTAAAAGGTACTCTTACAGTCTTTGCATACTCTCTCAATTCTTCTTTGTTATCCAGCACAGGAATTACATTATTAAACCCGGTGTTTAATAAATTGGCAATTCGCCTGGTATAATTTTTTTGTTTATACCCGTTACAAATGATATGAATATCTTTTGTAATTTTTTTCTTCTCGTAAAGTTTTTTGATGATCTCGATATCGTAAGCATAAGATGTTTCAAGATGGATATCATGCTTCAGCGCTTCTTCCACCACGAAACTGAAATGTGAACTCTTGGTACAATAACAATAATGATACTTTCCCTCGTATTTATGTTTTTTAATTGCAGCAGCAAATAAGCTCTTGGCCTTTTTGATCTGCATTCCGATCTTTGGCAGGTAGGTCAATTTCATCGGTGTACCATATTTGGCGATCAACGCCTTCATGTCAAGTCCGTTGAAATAAAAATTTCCATCTTCTACTTCCAATCCTTCCTGGGGAAAATTGAAAGTTTGTTTTACAAGATCGAGGTAGGTATTATTCATAAACCCCAAATCCGCCTGAGGCGGAGCGTTTGAGTTAGTAATATTTTTCGGAGCAAATGTATAGGTTTGAATGATACCGCAAATAAAAAAAACCAGTTGCAGTTACAACTGGTTTGACAAAGGTATCTTTTACTCTCCGCCCGAGGCGGATCGGGGGTTGTTATTTCACTTGTGCAATGAGACCTTTGAAAGTCTCAGGATTGTTCATTGCCAGGTCCGCAAGTACTTTGCGATCCAGCTCAATTCCTTTCTTCTGAAGCTTGTTGATGAATTCAGAATAAGTTATTCCTTCTTCACGACATGCCGCATTTATGCGGGCAATCCATAATTGACGATAACTTCTTTTCTTCAACTTCCGACCTACAAACATATAGGTCATCCCTTTTTCAACTACGTTCTTTGCAACTGTAAGAACGTTTTTACGTTTGCCATAAAAACCCTTGGCTTGTTTTAATATTTTCTTTCTGCGGGCCTTACTTGCTGCAGAGTTTACTGAACGAGGCATATCTGATTAGTTTAAAATTGTTAGAGTTTAATTATTGAAGGAACAAGGATCAAGGTTCAAGTCTTGTGCCTCGGGCCTTGTTTTCTTACTTAAGCCTTAAAAGACGTTTTACAAAGTCCAAATTGGGTTTGCTAACAAGCCCGGGATGGCCAAGTGCTCTTTTGCGTTTTTTAGATTTCTTCGTAAGAATGTGACGTTTAAAACTCTTTTGATGCATGATCTTTCCAGTGCCGGTCACTTTGAAGCGTTTTTTGGCGCTGGAGTTTGTTTTTACCTTAGGCATTTTAAATGCTTTTA
>CBFGXP010000205.1:0-6891 GCA_965652775.1 uncultured bacterium | reverse complement strand
ACGGCTAAAAGATTTTTCATAAAACTCTTGGTGATATGACAAAAGTCTGACATTTACCGGGCTTTCCGAAAATAGTTTTGCTAAAATTTTTTAACTGATACATCATATGAAATTATTTACTGCAGCTTTTATCGGGATCACTTTTTTGACTGGGTCATTTAGTAATAAAGAATCGAATTTAAGTCCATTTAGCAGTGGCCATTCACCATTGAGCACTGACACTCTTCAATATCCAAGTGAGACACATTTACAAAATGTACAACAATTGACTTTTGGTGGTGATAATGCCGAAGCCTATTTCAGCTTTGATAGTAAATGGATAATATTTCAGCGCACAAAAGCTAATGAAGGAGTATTGTGTGATCAGATCTTTATTGGTAAAGTTCCAAAGCAAGGCGAAAAGTTTGAATATAAAATGGTAAGTACCGGTAAAGGCAGAACAACTTGCGGTGCATTTCTAAAAGATGGCAAACATGTCATTTATGCTTCTACTCATTTAGGCGCAGATACATGTCCGCCAGTTCCGGATCGGAAAAAGTATGGCAATAAATATATCTGGCCTCTTTATGACAGCTATGATATTTTTATGGCTGATCTTAATGGTAAAATTGTAAAGCAATTAACCAATAGTAAAGGGTATGATGCGGAAGCAACTGTTTCTCCTGACGGCAAGACGATGTTATATACCAGTGACAAAGATGGAGACATAGAGCTATACATGATGGATCTGAAAACCGGTAGTGAAAAGCGAATTACAAAGACACTTGGTTATGATGGCGGAGCATGGTTTAGCCCTGATGGTAAAAAAATAATTTGGAGAGCAAGTCGTCCGAAAACAGAAACTGAAATAAAAGAGTATAAAGATCTGCTCGCAGAAAATCTGGTAGCACCAACCAATATGGAAGTATTTGTTGCAAATGTCGATGGAACTGATGTAAAGCAAATAACCACATTCGGGCAGGCGAATTGGGCGCCTTACTTTATGCCCGATAGTAAGCGGATCATTTTTGCAAGCAATCATGAATACAAGAGAGGATTTCCTTTTAATTTATATACAATCAATGGAGATGGGAGCAGTTTGAAAAAAATAAGCCACGATAACGGTTTTGATGCTTTCCCAATGTTTAGTCCTGACGGTAAGAAATTGATCTTCTGCAGTAACAGGAATAATGGTGGTACAAGAGATACCAATGTATTTATTGCTGATTGGGTAGAATAAACAAGCCTTTTTTCCGTTTATTTGGAACACTACTTAGTTAATCAATGTGACCTTAAACGCGACCGTATGAAAACGCAACTTCACGCAATCATCCTGGCCCTTGTGTGTTTTATTGCATGCAAAAAAGAAGGTACTTTCAGTAACAATCCTGATGCAGATGCCTTACACAACAAGGCAGTAGGTGCTTCTGCAAATGAATTATTGAGCTCCGGCACTTACAAATCCTTAAAAATAGAGATACAATACATGACGGGTTATGCACCCGATGCATCTGCGTTGACTCACTTACAAAATGTTTTGAATACTTATTTGAATAAACCTTCAGGAATTACGATCGTGACTAAAGAAATTACTGCTTCGTCATCATCTGCTTTATCAATAGACCAGGTAAGAAATATTGAAGAACAAAACCGAACTGTATTTACTGGTGGTGATCAGTTAGGCGTATATGTTCTTTATACAAACGGAGATTTTACTGACAACAATGTGCTTGGTGCGGCTTTTAGAAATACATCAATAGTGATCTTTGGTAAAACAATTCATGATAATTCAGGAGCCCTGGGTCAAACCAGCCGAACAAAACTTGAAGGCACCGTATTAGATCATGAATTTGGACACATACTCGGGCTTGTTGATATTGGATCGCCGATGCAGACAAATCATAAGGATGCTGCACATGGTAATCATTGCAGTAATACAAACTGCCTGATGTATTATTCTTCAGATTCAAAGGATATTCTGGGTTTTCTTCTCACAGGTAATATTCCTCCATTCGATGCAAATTGCATTGCAGATATGCATGCAAATGGGGGCAAGTAAAATTTGAGATTTGATGTTTGAGATATATTAACTTCGGCCTTCAAACCAAAACTTCAATTATATGGAAACTGGCATGCTTCACCTCCACAGCATACTTCGCTGGATCATTTTATTATTATTACTCGTTTGTATAATACAAGCTTCATCAAAAAATGCAGCAATAAGAAAAACAAGTTTATGGTTGCTGATCAGTGCTCATTTAATGCTGGTGATTGGGGTATACCAATTAATAGCAGGCCGGTACGGCATCATGAAAGGATTGCCCGAAGGGATTGAACTTATGAAAGATAAGTTTTACAGGTTCTTTTGGGTTGAGCATCCCTTACTGATGATCGTAGCTATCATTCTTATTACAGTTGCACGTGGTAAGGCAAAAAACCTGAATTATAAATCCGTGACCTGGTTATTGATCATTGCATTATTAGCAATACTTGTGGCAGTTCCATGGCCTTTCAGGGAAATTGTCGGAGAAGGACGAACCTGGCTTCCCGGCATGTAAAAAAGCAAAGCCCCGTCCGGGGCCTTTTTTATTTAGCTTTATCTTCCCGGTAAAAGATCTTACCAACGATCTTCCATCCATCTTTTGTTTTTAGGAGGCTCATAATATCGTGAAAATAAAATGTTGGGTATTCTATGGTTAGTTTGGCAGAAGCTGCATTTCCAAACACCTGGATGTTTTCAATTTTTGTTTTCCGTTCCTGTTTGGTGCCGGTGTTTCTCATTCTTGCCATGAAATCTTTTAAAGCAACATTCATAACCGTATCGTTTCTCATGTATCGCATTTGTCCATCCGGAACGAATGCTTTTGAAAACATTACACTATCGCCATTTGTGCCGCCGTCAAGATAGTAAGTTAGAGCGGTTTGAATTTCCTGCATAGTCTTGAGATCTGTCTGAGCTGTACCTGCAAATGATGAAGTAGTAAGTATCGCAATAGAAAAAATAATTTTACGCATGAGTTTTGTTTTAGTTATTACTGAAAGTAAAATGTACGGGTTATAACAGAAAGTTAAATATCAGGCAGCGACAGATTTCAGGGTTGAACAGAAAGCTTTCATTTCCTCCAATGTTCCAATACTCACTCTTGCCCATTGGCCGTCATAATATTTATTGGCACGCAAAATTATTTTGTGCTTGTCCAGCATGTCCGAAGCATATTCACCATTATATTTTTTTACGGGGAAAAAAATGAAATTGGTGTAGGATGGTATAAAATCAATACCCAGCTTTTTCATTTCATCCATTGTGTATTTTCTTGCCGCTGCATTTTTTTCTTTACTCAATAACTTGTGCCCTTCATCGTCCAGGCTGGCCATCGCTGCATTCAGGCTCAACACACTCACTGCCAATTGAGAGCTTTGAAAATAATCAGGCTGCAGTTTTTTAATCAAGGCAGCATGGCCGATAATAAAACCAATTCTCAATCCAGCCATTGCATGTATCTTGGAAAAAGTTTTGATCACAAGGATGTTGGGGTTTTTTTCGATCAGGCCGATCATTGACTGACTCTCAGCATTATCTAAAAATTCATTATAGGCTTCATCGATCAGTACAACCGTTTTTTTTGATGCTTCTTCACAAAATCTTTTTAATTCATCTGATTGTACAATTGTCGCCGTTGGGTTTGCAGGGTTGCAGATATATACTAATTGCGTTTCATTATTGATAGCCTTCATCATGGCAGGCAGGTCATGCACTTTTTCTTTTGTCAGCGGTACTTCTATCACTTTGGTGCCGATCTTTTTTGCTGTGTTTGGAAGTACACCAAAAGTTATGTCGGCTGCAACTATATTTCCTTTGTTGAAATGACGTGCCAGCATTGCCAATCCTTCTCCTGATCCGGCGGTTATCAGTACCTGGTCGTCGCCAACCTTATAATAATCTCCAAGCTTTTTTTTGGAAGCCTGCAGTGAAGCCACATTAAAAGGATAGCGGTTTGTCTCACCCATCATATCAAGAATGGCCTGTTTGGCTTTTGAAGAAATGCCATAAGGATTTTCATTTGAACCTAAATTGATCAGGCCACTTTCTATTCCATCTATCCTTCTTATACCTTCTTCATTCCCCATGGATTTAAAAGAAATGCCCAGTCCTAACAAAGCAAGTGATGATTGCTGCAACCATTGCCTGCGTGACGAATGCGCTGTCATACGCTGATGATTTTAGTAGCAGAAAAGCTACGCCAATTTTCAGAGAGACTGAAAAGAAATTTTATATGGAAGCTTGTGTAAGTAACTTTATCCTGTCATGAAACAGGAAAGAATAACATTGGAATTTGATCCATTGACTTCCAAAAACTGGAAGCAATACGAGCTCCTGATGGGCGAGAAGGGCGGATGTGGTAATTGCTGGTGCATGTTTTTTCGGTTGCCTTATAAAGAATTCCAGGAGAACAAGCCTGACGGAAATAAAAAGATGATGAAGCAATTAGTGAATAAAGGAAAACCGCAAGGTCTGATCGCATCAATGAATAAAGAACCAGTGGGCTGGATCGCGATGGCACCAAGAGAAGATTATATGAAGCTGGAAAATACCAGGGTCTTTAAGCGGATCGACGATAAACCTGTCTGGAGCATTACCTGTTTTTTTATTAAAAAAGAACTACGTCATAAGGGTTTGTCGCAACAATTGATAAAAGGTGCAATTGATTTTGCAAAAAAGAAAAACATAAAAACACTGGAAGCTTATCCTGCAATACCATATGCCGAAAAGGTGCCGCATCCGTTTTTATGGGTAGGTGTTTTATCGGCATTTATTAAAAATGGATTTAAGATAGTGCGGCAACATAGTAAGAGCAGGGCGATGGTTCGGATTGATCTATAAAACTATTCCTCTTGGATGTATTCGTTGAACGATAATTTGTACCAAAAGGATCTTGTGCGGCCATTTCCAATGCACCATAAAAAGTTTTTTCGAGGCAAGGGCCTGTAATACTTATATGGTCTTGATTGCAGTTCCTTATAAAATTCTTCGATTTCGGTGCAGATAATAAGAACTTTACTGCCTGGCGTCGAATCACCAGAATGTTCAGACAAATGAATATGAGGTCATCTTTTGAAATTCCTATATAATAGGGAGCATTTTCTTCGAAGTGGTGTTCAAATTTTTCGGTTTCTGTAATTCAGTAGTTTAATTCATGTATCAATTCAAAATGTTTTGAATACTGGTCATACCTTTTCAGTAAGGCCTGCGCTTTTGGGTGAACAACCGCCTTTTCATAATCCTTGCCGGCAAATTGTTTGATCTGTTCAAGATTATCAAACCACATGATCGTTATAAAATGTACCTCATCGGCTTCATTTTTTCTTATTAATTGAAATTTGCGATAGCCAATTATATTTTTCTTTTCCACAATGGGGAGAAATTCCGTTTTCAGAAATGTGGAATAAGCCTCTGCGTTTTCGTGACTTGTAAAACCTTCCCAAATTCTTGCAATCATTTTGTGATAATTTTTAATTCACAATTTAATTATTTAAACATATCTGCTTAATACCACCAGCAGTTGTGGCAACAATTTTGTGGGATTTAGAAGCCGCTAATTGATGCGGTTGTTGAAACATGTTTTTTCACTATTAAACCCAATGATTATGGCAAAACAATCTTATATCCCGAAAGGATATCACAACATCACACCATCACTTTCTTTTAACGGAACCGAGGAGGCTATGATTTGGTATAAAAATGTGTTTGGTGCTAAGGAAAGAACGAAGATCAATGGCCCTGATAGAAAAGTAATGCACGCAGAAATGACTATAGGTGATTCGGTGATCTTTTTGGCAGAACAAAATCCGCAGTATGGAAATAAGACGCCTCAATCAGTGAATGGTAATTCAATCAGCCTGCACTTATACGTAGAGGATGTAGACAATACGATCAGGAAAGCCGTTCAGAACGGCGCAAAATTATTAATGGCACCGATGGATATGTTTTATGGAGACAGGTGTGGGAATATTGAAGATCCATATGGATATGGTTGGGTAGTGGCAACGCATGTGAAGGATGTTTCAGAAAAAGAAATGCGCCAAAAAGCCGGGGAGTTTTCTCCTGAACATGCAGGATCATCTTACTCCTAATTCGATCACCTGACAATCTTTGATCTCAGAACCATCAATCGTAAAGCGAATGATGGTTCTTACTTTATGCCAGCCTTGTTTACCTGCCGCCCCTGGATTTATGTGAAGACATTTTATCTTATCATCATAGATCACTTTCAGAATATGTGAGTGGCCCGAAATAAATAATTGCGGTTTGTGAATTGCTAATTCTTTTCTTGTTTCAGGATTATAATTGGGTGGTGAGCCGCCAATATGCCGTATCATTACTTTTACCTGTTCGCAATTAAAAACGAGTTGTTCTGGAAATTCATGCCGGATTTCGTGTTCATCAATATTGCCATAAACTCCTCTCAGTATTTTACTTTTAATTTTTAATTGCTTAGCTATGTTTGCTCCAAAATCCCCGGCGTGCCACACTTCATCGCAAGTTTTGAAATGATCAAAGATCCTTTCATCAAGGAAGCTGTGTGTATCTGAAAGAAGTCCAACTCTTGTCAATCTAAAATGGTTTACATTTGAGTTAGCAAATTACGGTAAATGCTGTTTTACAGAAATTTCACCTACTGGATCGATAAACGCAAATGGAAATATGTTTTCCTGCTTGCAATGCTTGAGCTTTCACGAAGCTGAACAGATCCGATAGCTACGGGTTACCGGACGCTTAGGAGTGCAACGCAACAAAAACTAAATAGTAGTAGCTTAGTTTAGTTCTAACTACAAACTTCAAACCTCAAATTTCAAATTAATATCATGTCTCATTATTATAAACTCGGAAACATTCCACATAAACGACACACA
>CBFGXP010000204.1:0-6903 GCA_965652775.1 uncultured bacterium | reverse complement strand
TCAATATGATTATTATAAATATGAACATCCCCGAACGTGTGAATGAACTCGCCAGGTTCGAGTTCGCAAACCTGTGCGATCATTAATGTAAGCAAAGCATAGGATGCAATGTTGAACGGAACACCCAAAAAAACATCCGCACTTCTCTGGTATAACTGGCAAGAAAGTTTTCCCTTCAATTCCCCCTTTAGGGGATTGGGGGGTGCCACATAGAATTGAAAAATTGTATGACAGGGCATCAAGGCCATTTCCGGGAGCTCGGTAACGTTCCATGCACTTACAATTAACCGGCGACTATCCGGATTGCTTTTTATTTGTTTGATCAGGTCAGAGATCTGGTCAACCACTTTTCCATCCTTGCCCTCCCAGCTGCGCCATTGTTTTCCATATACAGGGCCAAGCTCGCCGTCCTCGTTTGCCCATTCATTCCAGATGCTTACGCCATTTTCTTTCAGGTATGCAATATTCGTTTCGCCTTTTAAGAACCAAAGTAATTCATGAATAATGCTTTTTGTATGAACCTTTTTTGTCGTAACAAGCGGAAAGCCTTGTTGCAGATCAAATCGCATCTGGTAACCAAAACAACTAATGGTGCCGGTTCCTGTGCGATCATGTTTTTGCAGGCCGGTATCAAGAATATGCCGAAGTAAATCGAGGTATTGCTGCATGCCCGCAATTTAAGAGAAAGCTGTGAGCTAAAAGCCACGAGTGACGAACTGTGAGTAAGTTTGATCTTGAATAAAAAGACCCCGGTGAACCTGAAATAATATAGCTCGACTATAATCATTCACCGGGGTGGCCCAAAACCCTATGCAAGTGCTATGAACGAAAAATTTATTGACTTACGGAGCCGGTAAATTCAGCAGCATTTTCTTCAGTATAAACATGCTTCATTACAATTACCGGCGAGGCGGCCTCCTCTTCAAAAACGTCTGAGAGCTTTCTGTGAAATCCCTTCAACAACGTATTATTTTTTTCCAGCTTTTTTTCCAATTCATTTTTTTGTTCATTACCTGCAGCAACTTGCTGCTCCAGCTCACTAATAAGTTTATTGTTATCCCGTATCACTACAGAAAATAGTCCATTTTGTTCCTCGAGGGATTTTAGTGCTGCTTCCAATTGAGATCCATGATCTGATTTGGAGCGTATCGTCTCATTTAGTGAAGCGATCTCCTGTTCCTTATCCTGAAGGGCAGTTTGAAATTCCTTTTCCGTTTGCTGCTTTATTTCCAATTCCTCTTTTACTTCCATGAATTTCATTCCAAGATCCCTGAATTGCTGTTCAACAAGATGATGATTTTTGATCCTTTGCTCAAGCTGCTGTTGTAAAAAACTGATCTGGATCTTTTTTTCTTCCAACACTTCTTTTAAATATTCCTGCTCGCTTATTCTTTTTTTCAATTCGGCCTTTTCCAATTCCCATTTTTGAATAACGGCAGTTGTTTTATTTTCATCTGACGAATAGGCCAGCAATTGTTCCTGCAAGCTATTGTTATCCCTTTCGAGATTCTCGAAAGCTTCGGTTAACTGCGTTAATTCCGCATACAGTTCTTTTTTTTCAACTTCGTGTTGCTGCTTTAAATTTTCCAGTTGTTCTTGTAGAGTTTGTTGCATATCTGTATGTATTGTTTCCATAGTTTTATTTTTTATTGTTCCAAAATGTTGATGAACATTTACATGTAATTGTTGATACTTCTCATTAAGCACTTCAAAATCTTTTCGAATAGCGATATATCGTGCCTTGCTGTGAAAGAGCTGGTGAATTATTCCTTTAACTTCCTGTTTGCTCCCAGGTAAATAAAAACCGGGAGGGATCAATGAAAAATCATCATACCCTGAAAATGAACGATCCTTTTCAATCATCACCAGTTGCTCATCCTGTTTTTTAGCCTTCTTCCTTTTATTTTTATAATGGATCAGCGTTGTTATCAGCATTGCAATAATGAATGCCGGTATGCCTATCCAAAGTAAGATCTGAAGAAACTTTAAAAATATAACTGCCGACGCATCAGATATAAGCAACATATCAAAAGTTTAGGGTAGAAATGGATTCACCTCTGCCAAAAAATTTAATGACTGATCGTTGTAACCTCAGTGGAGTTTCAGGATGGTAAAAAATACACGCTTTTATTCCCGGATCGCCTTAAAAAATCTTTCTGCTAATTAAGTAGTAAACGCTTGCGCATATGTTCACAAGAATAATACCAAAAGATTCGTAAAAGTCTGTTAAGTAAATTTTGGAGATCTTTTTTTCCACAACCAGCTTCAGGACTATAAAATCACGATGCCCTTCGCTTGATTTCTTTGCTTATCAATGCAAGTTCACGGCTTGTCTGTCCCCCAATGGAAGTATTTTCCTGTGCCCGTCGCATGAGGTATGGTATCACATCTTTTATAGGTCCAAACGGAAGATATTTACTTACGCTGCACCCGGCTTTTGCAAGATTAAAAGTAATATTATCGCTCATGCCATAAAGCTGGCTCCAGTGTACATGTGGATGCTTTAGTGGTAATCCTTTTTGTTGCAGCAACTTCACTGCAAGCATATTGCTGTGTTCGTTATGTGATGCGACAACCAATGATATTTTATCAATATTAGCTATGCAAAATCTTACCGCATCGTCAAAATCTTTGTCGCTGCTTTCCTTGTTTGGCTGAATTGGAGAAGCATAATTCATCTCCGCAGCTCTTTTTCTTTCCTTTTCCATATATGCCCCTCGAACCAGTTTAGCACCAAGGATAAATTTTCTTTCGACTGCTGCTTCAAATGAATCTTTCAAAAATTGCAACCGGTCAGTTCTATAATGCTGCGTAGTATTAAATACAATACATTTTTCTTTATTATACGTATCCATCATGAGGATCGTAAGTGCATCAACAGGATCCTGTATCCAGGTTTCTTCTGCATCTACAAATACTCCTACATTTCCTTTAGCTGCGGTTTCGCAAATACGTAACATCCTTGTACGTACGCGATGCCACTCTTCTCTTTCATTCTTATCAAGATCATCAACAGCTTTTAGATACCTTTTCATCAGGCTACCCTCATTCTGATGGATCATTGCATCCATTTTTTCAAGCAATCCAAACCGGGCAAATCCTGTAACCTTAATGCTCATGAATGGAATATTAGGTTGGGTGGATGCATAATTGATCACACGGATAAATTCATCACATGCATGATCAAAATTCTCTTCGCCTTCTTTGCCTTCCACCCCATAATCGAGTATAACCTGCACGCCGTACTTTTCCAATTTATCAGCAACTACAACATTCTGTTCCAACGTTTCTCCGCCGACAAACTGCTTAAAAATTGTATTCCGGATCAACGATTTTGCAAACGGCAGATTCCATTTTACGGCCACTGGTGTCAGTTGTGTTCCCACCTTCACCAACCAGGGTTTTCCCATTGCAGAAAAAAGAAAATGAGCTTGTTTTAATTCTTTATCTGACTTGTAAGCGAAAGCATGTTCTGAATTGTCAAAATTAATTACCGGCTGTGCCTCCATAACGATCTATTGAATCTTTGAGAATGGGCAAATGTAAAGGATTCGAAACTCTTAACAAATGATAGTAAGAATTAAAACAGATGAGTAAAATGTGTTTTAATAACTTCGTGCAAATTTTTTTCATGGAAGTAAAGAAAGCAGCCGACAGCCTGGTAATAATGACAGAATTAGTATTACCCAATGATACCAATACTTTTGGAAACCTTATGGGTGGCCGGCTGATGTACTGGATGGATATAGCAGCAGCTCTTGCTGCAATGAAGCATTGCGGAGCGCCGGTGGTTACAGCATCTGTAGATAATATTTCTTTTGAAGCGCCAATCAAGCTTGGGAACGTGGTGCATATTGAAGCAAAAGTTTCAAGGGCATTTAATACTTCTATGGAAGTATATTTGAAAGTATCCGGTGAAGACGCCCTTCATCAATATAAATATAAAAGCAATGAGGCTTACTATACATTCGTTTCGCTTGACCCCAATGGTAAACCAAAACCTGTTCCTTCAATGGTTCCCGAAACCGATGAAGAAAGAAAATTGTTCGACGGCGCTTTACGAAGAAGACAACTAAGATTGATACTTGGTGGAAAAATGAAGCCAGTCGATGCCACGGAGTTGAAAGCTTTGTTTGTAAAAGACTGATTCAAATTCACAATGGGCAACATGCAATTAGTAAATAAGAAAGGCCATTGAATATTGTCTATTGAATATTGTCAATTTTTGACCAATGATGAGCTCCTTTCATCATGTAATCTTTACTTTGTTCGATCGCATCCATAATAATTTTCATGATATCTTCTGCCGGCGCATTGTAATCAAGCTGAAGCGGTTCTTTAAATTTCACTGATAACAATGAACCTTTCTTCTTAAATTTTAAACCTTTTTTATTGAATGCCCGCCAAAAACCATTGATCACAACAGGTATAACAATTGGTTTATTTTTTTTTATGATCAGTGCTGTTCCTTTTCTTCCCGGGGCAAATGGTTTGGTAGTTCCCTGTGGAAAGGTGATAACCCAGTTATCTTCCAATGCCCTTTCTATTTTTCTTGTATCGGACGGATCAAGACCTCTTCTCTTTATTTTACTGTCAGGGTTCCAGGTTCTTTTTACGGTAATGGCTCCTGCCAGGGTAAAAAAGCGACTGATAAAACTTCCCCGCATGGTTTCTTCGGCAGCTACGTAATAAACTCTTGTAAACGGGTTCAGCAAGTAATAAGGAACACCCAGCCGATCCTTCTTGCCCCACTTCACAGCACAAAAAATATGGAGGAAGGTAATGACGTCAGCAAAATAAGTTTGATGGTTGCTTACAAAAAGGACATTCTGTTTGGGCAATTTACTGATGTGTTCAGTACCGGAAATTTTTAATTTATTCAGGATCATCAGACCCGGATAAGAAACAATACCTACAATGGCATACACCAATGAACGCAACGGTTTTATATGTTTCAGTCGTTGAATAGATCCGGCCATGAAACCATCAATATAGTTACAAATTAAGGATTTGTATACAAACCATGATGTTCGGTTTAGCTCAATTAAGCAGATTCAATCGGATACGAAATAAAAAAATTGCAGAAAAGTTAGTAATAAGCAGAAACATTCCTATTTTTAAGATCCTAATACTTACTAGCACCGGCTAAAGCTTGCGTAATCCTCCCCTGAAAATTTAACCTTAAACCCTATCACGGAAATTACACCCAATTAGATTGGTGTAGATCAAAGGCTGGTAAGTGCGTTAATTGAGCCACTCTCCAAGAATAACCGCCTTCTTCCGACAAAAATCCAATAACCGGGAAAGACTAAAGAAAGCCCAAGAACCTGAACTATAAATTTAATTGTGGCCTGGAGATTGTATTTAAAAAATTTAAATAACTTTTTATGAGAGCTGAAATTTTTGACAAAGTCAGTCTGAGATTTAAAATACTTTTAGCAGCATCGATCGGTGTATTAGCAACTGTTATTGTACTTGGCGAATTGGGAATCATATAAACGAATGTTAGGTTTCAGAATAAAAAAAGTCCCGACAATGCCGGGACTTAATATTCGTTGATCCGATCAGAGCTGGACCTTATTATTCACTCTTAGGCGCTTCTTCCCCACCACTTTTCTCTTCCTCTTTTAGTTTTGCTTTAATTTCCGCTAAAGCACCAAGATCACCAAGTGTCGCTTTTTCAACTTTAGCCTGTACATTCTTTACAGCTTTGCGGGTTTTATCAGCTTCCACTTTAGCTTCCTTGCGGGCAGCTTCTTTTTCTTCAACCTTAGCTTGCTCCCATGTACGTGTATGCGATAAAACAATACGCTTTTCATTGCGATCAAACTCGATAACCATGAATTGTATGGTTTCGTCTGCACTTACACTTTTACCATCTTCTTTTGCAAGATGACGGGCAGGGGCAAAACCTTCCAATCCATAAGGCAATTGAACAACAGCACCTTTATCATCGCGGCGAATGACCGTTCCTTCATGAATACTGCCGATAGCAAATGTTTCCTGGAGGCTGTTCCATGGATCTTCTTCTAATTGCTTATGACCGAGCTGAAGTTTGCGGTTATCTTTATCGATGCTTAGGATTACGATATCGATATGCTCACCAACTTTCGTGTATTCACTTGGATGATTGAAACGCTTTAACCAGCTTAGATCGCTTATATGGATCATACCACCAATACCAGGGGCTAATTCAACAAATACACCGTAAGGAGTAATGTTTTTCACTAAACCTTTATGACGGCTCTCAACAGGGAATTTAGTCTCAATATCATTCCAGGGATCAGGGGAAAGCTGCTTGATAGAAAGACTCATCTTACGATTAGCCTTATCAAGTGTTACAATCTTCGCTTCATGCTCATCACCCAATTTGAAGAATTCTTTTGCATTGATCGGGGTATTGGCCCATGTGATTTCACTAACGTGAACAAGACCCTCAACACCCGGTTGAATTTCTAAGAATGCGCCGTAATCTTCAATATTAACAACACGGCCTTTTACAATATTTCCTTCAGCAATTGTTTCAGGCAATACATCCCACGGATGCGGAGTCAATTGCTTTAAACCAAGGCTGATACGTTTTTTCTCATCATCGAAATCAAGCACCACCACGTTGATCTTCTGATCAAGTTTCAATACTTCAGAAGGATGAGAGATACGGCCCCATGAAATATCGGTGATGTATAACAAACCATCCAAACCACCAAGATCCATAAATGCACCGAAGTCAGTGATGTTCTTCACTGTTCCTTCGAGCACCTGGCCTTTTTCTAACTTGCTCATGATCTCTGCACGTTGTGCCTCGATATCACTTTCAATAAGTGCTTTGTGTGATACAACAGCATTCTTAATGGCTTCATTAATTTTCACCACTTTGAATTCCATTGTTTTTCCAACAAACTG
>CBFGXP010000203.1:0-6906 GCA_965652775.1 uncultured bacterium | reverse complement strand
CGATCTATCGTGTACCGACAAACAATGTGATCCAATGGGGGCATAGAGTGTATTATTATAATTGTCAAAGAAAGGCGGGAGACTATAAGTGGTTTGGAAATAATATAAATAAAGAATTAGCAAATAAGATCGATCCAGCATGGGTCTTTGGCAAAAGGTGGAAGCCAGCCTGATCGGGTTATAAAAATTAAAGTGTGCGCCTCGACAAGCACAGTTAAAACCGGCAACGTAGGCGAATAGAAGATCTGTCGACAAATAAAAAAAGTTGAATCGGAACATATGCGATTATCGAAAAATAATGTTGGACAAATTTCAAATGCAGCCGGGTTAGATGTTCCGGATGAAAAACTATTTGAATTACCTGAGAGGGTTTTGCAGTTTGGTACAGGAGTTTTGTTAAGGGCTTTACCAGATTATTTTATCGACAAGGCAAATAAAAAAGGCCTCTTTAATGGAAGGGTCGTGATGGTGAAATCAACAGATGGGGATAGCAATGCTTTTGACCAACAGGACGGTTTGTATACAGTATGTGTTCGTGGAGTAGAAAATGGAAGTACGATTGAAGAAAACATCATCAATGCATCAGTAAGCCGTGTGCTGAGCGCAAAATCAGATTGGCCTCTTATATTGAAATGTGCTTATAATCCTGAAATGAAGATCATCATTTCAAATACTACCGAGGTGGGAATTCAATTAGTTCCGGATAAAATTTACAGTGAACCGCCCGTTTCATTCCCGGGTAAACTGCTTGCATTTTTATTTGAAAGATTCAAAGCATTCGATGGAACGAAGGAGAGTGGAATGGTTATAGTACCAACAGAATTGATAACGGACAATGGAACAAAATTAGAAAGTATTGTCCTTGAGTTAGCGCATCAGAATAAGCTCGATTTTAAGTTTATTGAATGGCTGGAAAATCATAATACATTTTGTAATTCGTTGGTTGATCGTATTGTTCCCGGGAAGCCGAATGATGCAGATTCAAAAAAACTTGAAACTGAATTAGGATATAAGGATGAGTTATTGACGATGAGTGAAGTTTTTCGTCTGTGGGCCATTGAAGGGGATGCAAAAGTAAATGAAACCTTATGTTTTTCTAAGGCAGATGAAGGAGTGATCATTACACCAGACATTACCTTATTCAAAGAGTTGAAATTGCGTTTGCTGAATGGCACGCATTCATTTAATTGCGGTCTTGCATTTCTGAGTGGATTTAATATTACCAGAGATGCTATGAACGATGCAGTGTATGGAAAATTTACCAAAGAACTTATGCATAATGAAATTGCACCGGCAATTCCATTTGATATTAACAAAAAGGTAAAGGAAGATTTTGCAAATAAAGTATTTGAACGATTTTGTAACCCATTTATTGATCACCAATGGCAGAGTATCACAGTTCAATACACGTCGAAGATGAAGATGCGGAATATTCCATTGCTGGAAAGGCATTATGAACTATACAATACAGTGCCTCTTCGTATGGCAACAGGTTTTGCTGGTTTTTTACTTTATATGAAAGTTACAGGATTGCAGAACGGGCAGTACTTTGGAGAAAGGAATGGTGTGCCTTATGAAATAAGAGACGATTCCGCTGGGTATTTCCACCAGGTATGGGAAAATAATGACCAGGAGAAAGTTGCCGGTATTGTAATGCAAAACAGGGAACTTTGGGGAACTGATCTTACAAAACTTCCGGGCCTGTTGCAGGCAGTACAGGAACAACTGAATGAGTTCAGGACGGAGGGAGTTTTAAAAACTATTTCCAGTATTGAGACAAAAAAAGTAGTTGTTTAGATGAAGCATAAAGTTTTAAAAGTTCATCCAAAAGATAATGTGATCGTTGCACTGACTAATCTTTCAAAAGGAGAGGTTATTTCGTTTGACGGTGAGGAATATGTTTTGCAGGATACGATCAATGCCAAGCATAAATTTTTTACAAAAGACCTGGATACCGGGGATGAGATAATAATGTATGGAGTACTGGTAGGTAAGGCGCAAACTTTTATTCCACGTGGCGGATTAATGACAACTGCCAATACCAAACATGCTGCCGATCCATTTGCCTGGCGCGCGGCTAAATATGAATGGCATGCGCCGGATGTTTCAAAATTTAAAGGAAGAACGTTCAGGGGCTATCATAGAAATGATGGCAGGGTAGGCACAGCCAATTATTGGCTATTTATTCCAACCGTGTTTTGCGAAAACAGGAACCTTGATGTGATCCGCGAGGCATTGCATAATGAGCTTGGTTATGCAGTTACTGATAAATACAAAAGCTATACCCATCAATTGATGGCTGCCTATAAGGAAGGGAAAGACATTTCTTCGGTAGATATTTTTTCTACTCCGATCCACAAAAATGGTAACAGGCCATTTAAAAATGTAGATGGAATAAAATTTCTGAATCACCAGGGGGGCTGTGGTGGTACAAGACAGGATGCCGGCATACTTGGTAAATTGTTGGCTTCCTATGCCGATCATCCAAATGTGGCTGGTGTTACAGTATTAAGTTTGGGTTGCCAGAATCTGCAGGTGCAGGATTTTCTAAATGACCTGAAACAACGGAACCCCAATTTTGATAAACCACTTTATATTTTTGAACAACAGCAATCGCAGAGTGAGGAGCAACTGATCGCTGAAGCGATCAGGAAAACATTTGAAGGATTAATTGAAATAAATAAACTTGAACGCAAACCTGCAACACTTGACAAATTATGTATTGGTGTGAAATGTGGCGGTAGTGATGGATTCAGTGGAATTTCTGCAAATCCGGCAGTTGGTTATGCTTCTGATCTTGTAGTTGCATTAGGCGGTAAAATTCTTTTAGCAGAATTTCCTGAATTATGCGGCGCAGAGCAAGATCTAATCGACAGAACAAAAGATGAGGCTGCGGCAAAAAAGTTTATTCATTTGATGACGGCTTATAATGATGCAGCACATAAAGTAGGTTCAGGGTTTCATATGAACCCTTCTCCCGGAAATATTAAGGATGGGTTGATCACAGATGCAATAAAAAGTAATGGCGCTGCAAAGAAAGGCGGTACGTCACCGGTTGTAGATGTGCTGGATTATACTGAACCGGCAACAAAACCCGGATTGAATTTAGTTTGTACACCCGGTAATGATGTAGAAGCAACAACCGGTAAAGCGGCAAGCGGTGCTACGCTGATATTATTTACTACGGGGTTGGGTACTCCAACGGGAAATCCAGTCTGCCCTACTATTAAAGTAAGCACAAACAGTAATCTTACAAAAAGGATGAATGATATTATCGATATTGATTGCGGACCAATTGTAGAAGGAGATAAAACCATTCAGCAAATGGGAGAGGAGATATTGGAATATTGCATAAAAGCAGCAAGTGGCGAGGTGATCCCCAGGGCAGTTCAATTAAACCAGGACGATTTTATCCCTTGGAAAAGAGGCGTATCATTATAAACCCCTGTCCTCCGCCAGAGGCGGCGTGACTTAGATTGAAAGGTTTATTATTATTGAGATTGTAAAATGAAAACGCAAAATAGAAAGGCAGAGGTTGATATGGAAGTTAATTAGTTTTATTAAAGCTATACAGCACCGCTCTCTCTCCCGAACGAGAGGTAACCGGGCAAAGCGAAGTTTAGGAACGGAGTTCGGGAGGGTGAGGTAAAAACGATTTGTATGAAAAAGTTTTTAGATGAGAATTTTTTGCTGAATGGCCATGTTGCACAGCAACTCTATCACGACTATGCCAAAGACATGCCGATCATTGATTATCACAATCATCTTCCTCCTGACGAAATAGCTTCCGATAAAAATTTTGAGAACATTACGAAAGTGTGGCTTAATGGCGACCATTATAAATGGAGAGCTATGCGGGCAAACGGTATTCCCGAAGAATATATTACCGGTAATAAAAGTGATCTGGAAAAATTTCAAAAATGGGCCGAGACAGTTCCCTACACGTTACGAAACCCGCTTTATCATTGGACACACCTTGAATTGCTCCGATATTTTGATGTGACTGATATTTTAAATAGTGATACCGCAAAGAAAGTTTATGATGAAACATCATCAAAACTCCAGGAAAAAGAATTTAGTGTGAGGGGGCTATTAGAAAGAATGAACGTAAAGGTCATTTGTACAACCGATGACCCGGTCGATGACCTGGGACATCATAAAAAAATAGAAAATGATAACTGGCACATAAAAGTACTGCCGGCGTTTCGCCCTGATAAAGCAATGAATGTTGATGATGTAATTACATTCAATAACTACCTTACACTGCTTGAAAAAGCATCCAACATTTCCATCAGCACTTACAATGATTATATAGCAGCATTAAAAAAGCGCCATGCCTATTTTGTAGAAAACAACTGCACTGTAAGCGATCATGGACTTGAAGAAATTTATGCGGAAGACTATACTCAAACTGAGATCGTGGGCATTTTTGCAAAGATCCGTTCGGGCGGAGATCTCAGTTTGGAGGAAAGAAAAAAGTTTAAATCGGCAATGCTTGTAACATTTGCTGAATGGGATTGGGAAAAAGGGTTTGTACAGCAATACCATCTTGGCGCTTTACGAAATAATAATAGCCGTATGCTGAAACAACTCGGTCCTGATACAGGTTGGGATAGTATCGGGGATTTCTCCCAGGCAAGAGCATTGTCTAAGTTTTTAAACAGGTTAGATACCAATAATAAACTTGCGAAAACCATTGTGTATAATCTCAATCCTGCCGATAACGAATTATTCGCTACCATGATCGGCAATTTTAATGATGGATCCGCCGCCGGGAAGATCCAGTGGGGTTCGGCGTGGTGGTTCCTTGATCAGAAAGATGGAATGACAAAACAAATAAATACACTCAGCAATATGGGGTTGCTTAGCCGTTTTATTGGAATGCTGACTGACAGCCGTAGTTTTCTTTCATTTCCGCGGCATGAGTATTTCAGAAGATTACTTTGCAATTTATTTGGAGAAGAAATTGAAAACGGTGAACTTCCGAATGATATTAAATGGATAGGTAACGTGATACAGGATATCTGCTATAACAATGCAAAGAATTATTTTGGGTGGCAGCTATCAGACGAAAGAATAAGCCTGCAGAAAAAAACAGTTTAACCACGAGTGCAAAAAATATTTTGTTTTGGTGAATTGATGTTGAGGATGTCTCCTGAATTAGGAGGCAAATGGATACATGACGAAATAATAACAACACATATAGGTGGGGCAGAGTTAAATGTGGCGACCGCTCTTGCGGGTTGGAAAGTGCCTGTTAAATATTGTACGGCCCTGCCTGATAACTATCTTTCCAAAGAAATTTGTGAGGAGCTCAATAGAAAACTAATTGATACTTCAGCGATAAATTTTTCAGGTAACCGCATTGGAATATATTATTTGCCAAAGGGAGCAGAGCTAAAAAGTGCAGGCGTAATATATGACAGGGCATATTCTTCTTTTGGAGAATTAAGACCAGGGATGATAAATTGGGAAGTGGTGTTTAAAGATTGCAGATGGTTTCACTTTAGCGCAATTACTCCTGGCCTGAACGGGAATGTTGTTGATGTATGTAAAGAAGCATTGGAATTTGCTTCAGCAAAAAAAATGTATATCTCGGTAGATTTAAATTATCGGGCTAAGTTGTGGAAGTATGGTAAGAAACCGGTTGATATAATGACGGGATTAGTTAAGTATTGTAATGTAATAATGGGAAATCTTTGGGCCGTCGAAAGTTTGCTGGGTATTGCATCATCGATTAAAGAAAGCGAAGGAAAATCAAAGGAAGAATTGGTGGAAGCGGCAGGTAAAAGCATGTTGCAGTTGCATAAGCAGTATCCAAATGCTGAAACATTCGCTTATACTTTCAGACTGGAGAAAGAATATTTTGCGGTATTACAACACGGACCGAAAATGGCTGTTTCAAAAACTTATGAAATAAAAAATGTTACTGATAAGGCCGGGAGCGGCGATTGTTTTATGGGTGGATTGATATACGGTTTGACAAATAATGCTCCGGCAGATGAGATCATCAATTTTGCTGCTTCGGCCGCAGTTGGTAAATTATCTGAGAAAGGGGACTCTACAAAACAAACGATCGAACAAGTAAAAGCAAGAATGTAATGGAAAGAGAAGATCAGCTGATACAGCAGGTGAAAGAAATTGGCTTATTGCCTTTGTATTACCACGACGATCCGGCTGTTTGCTTAAAGGTAGCGAACACTTTATACGAGGCAGGTGTAAAATGCATTGAATTCACAAATCGTGGCCAGCATGCATTAGAGAATTTTCAGCATCTCGTGAAGTTAAGAGATGAAAAGATGAAAGGATTGTTGCTCGCAGTCGGCACAATTAAAACCGGAACAGATGCTCAGAAATTTGTAGATGCCGGCGCTGATTTTTTGATCAGCCCGATCTTTGACAGCAGCGTTTGCGATACCGCTTATTTAAATAAAACATTGTGGATACCTGGTTGCACCACGCCAACGGAAATTCATGTGGCGCAGCAAGCAGGTTGTAAGCTTATTAAATTATTTCCCGGTAATGTACTGGGGCCAGGTTTTGTTGAAGCGATAATGCCATTGTTTAGTGGGATTGATTTCACGATCACTGGTGGGGTAGAAGCAACAGAAGAAAATCTTGGTGCATGGTTTAAGTCAGGTGTGAAAGTCATTGGAATGGGCAGCAAGCTTATTACAAAAGATATTTTAAAGAATGGTGATTATGAAACTTTGAAAACAAA
Source organism: uncultured bacterium (assembly GCA_965652775.1). GTDB lineage: Bacteria > Bacteroidota > Bacteroidia > Chitinophagales > Chitinophagaceae > VBAS01. Next base: position 185 of record CBFGXP010000203.1, on the reverse strand, counting down.
AACAAAACAGGAGCTCTCCATTATAAACAAAATAAAAACTAAATAATAAAACAAAAGATGAAAAATTCGCTTTTCCAACCCCCCGAAAACCTACTTTCACCTCTCCCTCCACCCGCGCGCTACTCAGGCGTCCACCCCGCACCCGCTAAGTCACTCCGGACCACTCTAAGGCCACGTCCGACTCG
>CBFGXP010000202.1:0-7020 GCA_965652775.1 uncultured bacterium | reverse complement strand
GGAACAAAGGTGTGGGAAAATTAATCCCCACTTATATGCACAATCTGTGATTATACTACAAATTTTTTATCCCTTTATACAGTCCGGTATAAAATGAGACAAAGCCTTCCCAAAAATTGCGGATTGATTCGGATATAATTTTCATGGTGCTTGATTTAAGGTTAATCGAATATAAAACTACAGAAAGCAAATATGTTTTAAACAATTCGTTGATACCACTTTAGTAGTATTTTTCTCCACGCCTGTGAATTTAAGTTTAGCAAAAAATTATTTTGGTCGGGTTTTTGAACTTTTGAAAACAAATCAGTGGCGTATGGGAATTGATAAAGACATAAAGCAAGCAAAGTTTAGAAACACTCAAAATAAGGCGATGGTCAACATTATGTTCACCCATGCCTGGATGGTGGATCATATTAAGAACTTTGTAAAATCAGAGAATATCACTCCTCAGCAGTACAATATCCTTCGGATTTTACGCGGAGCCGGTGAACCTCTTTCAACTCTGCAATTAAGAGAAAGAATGCTGGATAAAATGAGTGATACCAGCCGTATCGTTGAACGAATGGTTTCAAAGGGCCTGGTTCAGAAAGCAATTTCAGAAAAAGACAAGAGAATGGTAGATGTTATCATTACTCCTCATGGTGCGGAGTTGCTGGAAAATCTTGACAGGAGAAATGAAGAATTGGACGCGGTTGTAAATCATCTATCAGATGATGAGCTGGAAACGTTAAATAATCTGTTAGATAAGCTTAGGAATAATCATTAAATGTATCTTCGCTTTGAACTGATCCGAAATTCAAAGCATGAAAATACCGAACCGCCCTACTATCATATTCGTCAGCCTTTTTTTATTTACTACATCTTTATTTGCACAATCTATTTCAGAATTCCGGGGTGTCTGGATCGCTTCTGTTGATAATATCGACTGGCCCCCAAAAGGAATGATGAACCCCGATAGCCAGCGGACGGAATTTATTCGTCAGCTGGATATGCATAAAACGAATGGGATGAATGCAGTGATAGTGCAGGTGAGACCAGCTGCTGATGCATTTTACCCGTCTCCCTTTGAACCCTGGAGCCAGTGGCTAACAGGCGTACAGGGTCAGCCGCCTTCCCCCTATTATGATCCCCTTGAATTTATGATAAGGGAAACGCATAAACGTGGAATGGAATTTCACGCATGGTGCAATCCCTATAGGGCAGATTTTAAAATTGGCGCATCATCCATTGCGCCCAATCATGTTACCAAAATTCATCCTGAATGGTTTCTTGATTATGGCGACAAAAAATATTTTGATCCGGCAAGCAGCCAGGTGCAAAAATTTGTCGTAAAGGTTGTTTCAGATATTGTTCATCGTTATGATGTGGACGCTATTCATATGGATGATTATTTTTATCCATACAGGATCGCTGGTAAAGAATTTCCCGATGATGAAGCGTATAAAAGATCAAAAACCAGGTTGAATAAAGATGATTGGCGAAGGAGTAATGTGGATTCAATTATGAAAAAACTTTCTCTTGCCATCAAAAAGGAAAAACCGTGGGTGCAGTTCGGTATTTCACCGTTCAGTGTGTGGAGAAACAAGGACAAGGATCCCAATGGAAGCGACAGCAAAGCAGGGCAAACCAATTATGATGACCTTTACGCAGATATCTTATTATGGTTAAAGGAGAAATGGGTTGACTATGTGGCCCCGCAGCTTTATTTGGAAATAGGACATGATAAGATTGATTATGCAAAAATGCTGGATTGGTGGAGCAAAAATTCATACGGTCGTAAATTATACATCGGTCTTGGTATTTATCGCTCGGGCAGTAATACAGCCTGGAAAAATCCAAACGAATTGCCCAATCAAATAAAACTACTGAGACAATACTCCAATGTACAAGGGAGCATTTATTTCAGCAGCAAATCTTTTAACAATAACCCGAATGGTTGGAATGATAGCTTAAGGAATAATTATTACAAGCTGCCCGCAAAAGTTCCGGAGATCGAATGGTTGCCAAAAAACCCTAACCTGAATAATTCTACTTCTTCCCTTCCAGGAGATTTACATATTCAAGCGAACCAAGCCGGAAACGTAAGGGGAAAGAAGTGATCTTTTCTAATTGCATTTCTTTTTTACAGAAGAAACCGAGATGAGTAGCATAAAAAGATGATTGGACCGGACTATTTAGTAAAAATCCCGGATCACCTTTTTTTAGTGAATCGCTGATCGCTTTCTTTTGATAATAATTTATTTGATCGTTTAACCGAAGCTGATTTTCATAATTAAAATTTTTTAAGGCTTCGTAATTGATCGGTAATTTTATACGATCTTCAGGTGTTAATTTTTTAAGACAATCAAAATGTTTCTTAGAAATACATAATTGCCTTCCTGTTTTTATTTCTTTTGTATAAATGTGCTGGGATTGAACGCAAGATCTGTCCTGGGAAAAAATTTTTCCTGTTAACATTAACAACACAACAAGAATAATATTTGAACGTTGCCGCATCTTTCGTTCTTTTGTATGTAAATTTACGGCCTGATTTTTGATGTTTGGCCCGATTTTTTCAAAAGGGCATATTTAACCTGAGGAACCACAATAAGCAACCATGGCGCTGAGTCAAAATTTACAACAGAAGCTTTTACAAAAATTATCACCTCAGCAGATTCAACTTATGAAACTGCTGCAGGTACCTACTGCTAACCTTGAAGAAAGAATAAAGGAAGAAATGGAGGAAAACCCTGCCCTTGAACAGGAGGAGGAAAAACACGATGAGTTTGAAGAATCAAAAGATGAGTTTACAGAAAATGGAGAAGAGAATTTTGAAGAGCCTGATGGCAGTGAGAATGACTATGATAATATAGATATCAGCGACTATGTGCAGGATGGCGATGATGATATTGCCGATTATAAACTCCGCGATGATAACTACGGCAGTGATGATGATGACAAAAAAACGATCCCTTTTAAGACCGATACCAGTTTTTATGAAACATTGCTTGACCAGCTTGGATTATTGAAGCTGGATGAGAAGGAGCAAAAAATCGCAGAGCAAATTGTAGGAAGCATTGATGAAGATGGTTATTTGCGTCGTGAAACAACAGCCATCGTTGATGATCTTGCCTTTCGCCAGGGTGTAATGACAACTGAGGAAGAAGTGGAAAGCCTGATAAAACGAATTCAGCAGTTTGATCCACCCGGTGTGGCGGCGAGAGATCTGCAGGAATGTTTATTACTCCAGTTGAACAGGATGCAGGATGAGGGGAAAAATGTCAGCATTGCTATTAAGGCTATTTCAAAATACTTTGATGAGTTTACCAAAAAGCATTACGAAAAAATTCAACGGGGTCTTGATCTTAACGATGAACAACTAAAAGAAGTGATGCAGCAGATCATCCGGCTGAACCCAAAACCCGGTGGGAATGTTGGCGAGATCAACAAAGCAGAAAGCTATGTGGTCCCCGATTTCTTTATTATGAATAATGGTGGAAAGCTGGAGTTGACATTGAATTCAAGAAATGCACCAGAGCTCCGCATCAGCGAAGGATACCGGGATATGCTAAAAGAATATGACCGCGGTACAAAAAAAGATAAACGTCAGAAAGAGGCTGTATTATTTATCAAACAAAAGATCGATTCTGCAAAATGGTTTATTGATGCTATTAAACAGCGTCAGCATACATTGCTTGATACAATGACCGCTATCATGAATCACCAGCATGATTTTTTTCTTACAGGCGATCAAACCACGCTTCGCCCGATGATCTTAAAAGACATTGCAGAAAAAACAGGACTTGATATTTCAACTGTAAGCCGTGTGGCAAACAGCAAGTTTGTACAAACTGAATTCGGAACCTACCGCCTGAAATTTTTCTTTAGTGAGTCATTGAGCACAGAAAGCGGTGAAGAGGTTTCAACAAGAGAAGTAAAGAAAATACTTAGTGATCTTATAGAAGCTGAAAATAAAAAGAAGCCATTGAGTGATGAACATCTCACTGAAATGCTTCAGCAAAAAGGTTATAATATTGCACGCAGAACAGTAGCCAAATACCGGGAACAACTCAATATTCCGGTGGCAAGATTGCGAAAAGAATTATAGGCATGCCTGACAGATTAATTATAACCGAAGAAAATCAACTGAAAGAAATAAGTATCCCCGACTCACCGCATCAGCCGGAATGGTTAAGAGCGGTAGCAAAATTTTTTTCTGTCGTTTTTCACCCTTTGTTCATCCCATTATATCTTACCTGGTTTATCATTACATTTCGTTCCTATGAATTCGGCGGCCTGGATGATTGGGGCAGGCTCACAAGGTTCCTGCAGGTTTTTGTAAACTGTACTTTTTTACCGCTTGTAAGTGTGCTTTTGCTGAGAGCACTGAAATTTATAGATTCAATTTTCTTAAAAACACAAAAAGACCGCATCATTCCTTATATCGTTTCTATGGTATTTTATTTCTGGAATTGGTATGCATTCAAAAATAATCATGAAGTAAAAGACCTTGTGAGTATGAGTATGGCGATTTTTAATGCTTCCATATTCGGGTTCCTTGTGAATATTTTTATGAAAGTGAGCATGCATGCGATAGCAGTGGGAGCTATGAGTACATTTATTGCATTGCTTGCATTTACTGACAGTATAAATTATTCTTTCTATTTATCGGTTGCAATACTAATATCCGGGATTGTTTGCACTTCACGTCTTATCGTTTCTGATCATCGGCCAAAGGAGATCTATTATGGATTTTTGATTGGTGTCTTTTCTCAACTGGCGGCACATTATTTTGTATACGCTTAAATACAAAAAAGCCCAATCATAGGGTACAGATTGAGCTTTTTGTTTTCATCCATCCTTATTATACGTCCAATTAGCCGTTTAATATTTTAGATCCAGCCAGGTAATTTTTACTTGGATGATAGATAAAGAGACAGCTTCCGTTTTTAATCGTATTGATAAGTGTTTTAGATTGCTTCATTGGTACAGCGGGACAACCAAAGCTACGACCCATGTATTTACCCCATCGCCTGTAATTGTCACCGATATATTGCGAACCGTGAACAACGATCTTTCTTCTTTCAGCTTTATCATTAAAGCCGGGTTCAAGCCCTGTTAATGTCAATGAAAGACCATGGCCCCCGTAATAAGTTTTTTTCGTCCGGTAAAACCCAAGACTGGTTTGCAACGATTCGGGCCGGTTAGAAAATTTTCTTGCATATTCTGCACCTGAATTTTTTCCATGCGCCACATAAGTATTCAGTAAAAGCTTGCATGCATTCAAATCGATAACATAAAGTCTTTTTCTCCTCGAGGACTGGCTGAGATCACAAATAGTAAGGATCCCTTCTTTATTTAGCTTTCGTTCTTCTTCTAATTTTTTATATCCTGTGTATGCATATTTAAATGCTTCTTTTTTCAACCCTTTCTTTTTAAGATCAAGACTGTCATAGATCATGTCTATTTCCTGGTCAAGGATATTTATTGCAACGGGATTTTTCGTAGCAAAAACGGATTGAAATGTTCCCTGGGCTGATTTATTTCCTGCATTTATTAATGGCAGCATTACAAATGCAGTGGCAGAAAGGGAGGATAATATGGCTTTTATAAACCTTTGCACAAGGGTACGGATTTCGGTTTTTTAAACGGACGTAAACGTAAAAATATTATTCGATTAATGAAAATACAAGGTCAAACAGTATTTATTTCTACGGGTTGGTGGTAAATACTTAAGATGATTTACGGGGAAATAGAAAATATACTTACGCAAAACTCAGTTTTCCATGTTATGGTGATGATGATGCGCCTGGCGTTGCTTAGTTATAAATTCATTGCTGTAGATCTTTAATAACAATAAGAATAATGATATCAGCAATGGTCCGAATATAAGGCCGATAAACCCAAACACACTCAAACCAATGATGACGCCGAATACAGTTACCAGGGGATGAACGTTACCGATCTTTTTTGCAAGAACGAGACGAAATATATTGTCAGCAAGACCGATGATCCCAAAACCATATATAAGCATAAATATTCCTTTGCCGGTAGCCCCATTGGCAAAAAAGATTATTGCCAATGGAATATATGCCAATGCAGCGCCCACTACCGGAAGCATAGCCGTAATACATGTAACCACAAACCAGAACCAGGGTTCTTTAACCCCAATGATAAGATAACCGATCAATGCGATGATGCCTTGCAACACAGCGATCACAGGAATGCCCACCGCATTACTCAATACCATATTTTTTACTTCTTTCCCAAGAATTGCAGCATTTTCATCTCTTAATGGTATATGCTCGTAAATATCATGTTCCATTTTTTTGCCATTCACCAGCATAAAATATAAAATGAAATACATAAAGAAAATGGTACCAAGGGTATTGAACGTGGCACCGAGTAACCTTGGAATGCCTCCTGTAATAAAGTTGCCAAGCTTGTTGATGTTCGCATCACTGACAATTTCTACATTAAATTTTTGTTCAATATCAGTGATAACTTTTTTCAAAGCCTCTACCAGTTCATTTGAATGCTGAATGGCAAAAGTGATCTTTGCCGTAAGCATATTGACCAATACGGCAATTGGCAGAAGGATGACTATAAGAGAAAGGAACATCAGCAAGGCGGCGGTCCAGGCTTTTTTCCATTTTTTCGTTATGGTTAAATAAAACATCCATTTCCGCATTACGATATATAGTGTAACAGCTCCCAGCAGGGCCGGGAGAAAAGTGTATAGCTCAAGAAATAATAGTAGCCCCAGTCCTACAATGATCAAAAGAAAAAATACCTGGCGAATCCTGTTCTGATGTATTACGTGATTATCCATTGTAACAAGTTACTATTAAAGGTAAAAATAAAGGCTGCTCCATGAACAGCCTGTTATTTAAACTTTCACTTCTTTCCATTTTCCTTTATTAAAAAAATACCATGCGGCAAGCGCCAAAAAAGTTTCCGCCACGGGTATTGCAATAAAGGCGCCTGTTGGTCCCATATTAAATCCTTTGGCGAGGAGATAAGCCAGGGGAATTTGAAATA
>CBFGXP010000201.1:0-7200 GCA_965652775.1 uncultured bacterium | reverse complement strand
GGAGTAAAAGTTGAAAATTATTCCAATGATAATTTACTGGCAACTTATAATGAACCCATAAAAAAACATGAAACGTTCAAACCATTAAAAATATTTACAACGCCAAAAGGAGAGAAGGTGATCGACTTTGGGCAAAACCTTGTTGGTTGGGTGATAGTAAAAGCAAGGGGCAATGCCGGGGACTCGATCATCATTCGCCATGCTGAAGTGCTGGATAAAAAAGGAAATTTTTATATTGATAATCTTCGTGCCGCGAATGCCACTGCTGCTTATATTTTATCGGGCAAAGGAGAAGACACATTCGAACCTCATTTTACCTTTTATGGCTTTCGCTATATAAAAATTGAAGGAGTGACCGGCGATATAAAGCCGGAGAATTTCATAGCTGTTGCGTTATACTCTGATATGAAACCAACAGGAACATTTACATCTTCAAATGCATTGATCAATCAACTACAGCATAATATTCAGTGGGGACAAAAGGGAAACTTTTTGGATGTACCAACTGATTGCCCTCAAAGAGATGAACGTCTCGGTTGGACGGGTGATGCGCAGGCATTTTCAAGAACAGCTGCGTTCAATTTCGATGTCAATAATTTTTTTACAAAATGGCTGCGTGATGTTGAGGCCGATCAGCAGCCCTCAGGAAGTGTGCCGTGGGTAATTCCAAATGTGCTTGGTGGCAGCCGCGGCGCATCTACTGGTTGGGCAGATGCAGCAACGATCATTCCATGGAATATGTACGTGGCTTATGGCGATAAGAAAATTTTAGAGAATCAGTATAATAGCATGAAGGCATGGGTAAAGTACATGGAAGATTCAAGCACGAATTATTTATGGAACAAGGGTTTTCATTTTGGCGATTGGTTATTTTTCCGGCCCTTTGATGATAATGATGGAAGATCGGCAGTAACAGATAAGTATATGATCGCCCAATGTTTTTTTGCAAATTCAGTTCAGATAATGATCAACACCGCAAAAGTCCTCGGTAAAAATAATGATGTGACCAAATACACGGGGTTACTAAAAAATTTAAAAGACGCTTTTGTAAAGGAATATTTAACGCCGAATGGAAGATTAATATCCGGAACACAAACTGCTTATGTGCTTGCATTGAACTTTGACATGCTACCCGAAAATTTGCGGGAGCAGGCTGTAGAAAAGCTAGTAGAGAATATTAAGAACTATAATAATCATCTCACCACCGGTTTTTTAGGTACGCCCTATTTATGTCATGTGTTGAATCGATTTGGAAAAACAGATTTGGGTTTCACACTTTTGATGCAGGAAACCTATCCATCATGGTTGTATCCTGTAAAAATGGGAGCAACTACAATTTGGGAAAGGTGGAATGGCATCCGGCCTGATAGCACTTTTGAACCTGCATCGATGAATTCTTTTAATCACTATGCTTACGGTGCAATTGGCGATTGGATGTACCGGGTTGTTGCAGGTTTGGATACTTATGAAGATGAACCGGGATATAAGCATATAAAGATCAAGCCGCATATCGGCGGTGGATTAACGCATGCATCGGCCAGTTTGCAAACTTATTATGGGAGAGCCAGCAGTGGATGGAAAGTTGAAGGAAATAAAATTATTTTGGATGTTGAAATACCTGCCAACACAAAAGCAACAGTTTTAATACCTGTTGATAACACGGATCTGATAAAGGAAAATGGTATTTCTTTATCGAAGGACATACAAGTTACCCGCGATGAGAAAGGCTATGTGGGATTGAAGATTGGATCAGGCAAATATCATTTTGAAATACCTAAGTAAGTATCTATGAAGAAATGCCTTATTGTATTTATTTTCTTTACCATAAGTACTGTTGTAACGAGGTCGCAAACCATCAATCCATCTTTATTTACAAAAACATGGACGGCTAATTGGATAACTGCTCCCGATGCTGGGCCCAAAACTTATGGAGTATATTATTTCAGGAAAGAAATTTCTTTTGCTGAAAAGCCTGCATCTTTTGTGGTTCATGTTTCTGCAGATAACCGTTATGTATTGATCATAAACGAAAAGTTTGTTTCATTGGGTCCGGCAAGAAATGATCTTTTTCATTGGAATTTTGAGACAGTTGATATTGCCCCTTATCTTATTGAGGGCTCGAATACAATTACAGCTACAGTTTGGAACGAGGGAGAGTACAGACCAGAAGGCCAGATATCAAACAGGACAGGCTTTTTATTGCAAGGCAATACAAGCCAGGAGGAAATCATTAATACAAATACTTCATGGAAGTGTTTTAAAAGTTCAGCTTACTCACCACTTACGGGCATTGGTTACAATACCTATTACGTTTCCGGCCCTGGCGAACTGGTTGATATGAACAAGATGCCGGATGGATGGCAAAAAAATAATTATAATGATGATGGCTGGCCTAACGCTGTGAAAGTTGGTTGGCGGGGTGCAACTCCAAAAGGAGTTGTTGATATTGCTGACTGGATGCTAGTTCCGTCCACATTGCCGCCAATGGAATTAAGGGTCCAGCGTTTTGCATCGGTAAGAAGAAGCGAAGGGGTTACAATTCCAAATGGATTTCCCTCTGCAAAAGCAACCTTGACAATACCAGCAAACACTCAAGCTTCTTTTTTGCTTGATCAATCTTTTTATACAAATGCTTACCCCGAGCTGGATTTCAGTAAAGGAAAAAATGCCGGCATTTCTCTTACTTATGCTGAAGCATTATTTACTGAGAAACCAGATGGTCCCGGTAAGACATTTAAAAAAGGAAATCGTAATGAGATCGAAGGAAAAATTATTTCGGGAAGAAAGGACAGCATTATATCCAATGGAAAAGATCACCAGTATTACAGTACACTAAACTGGAGAACGTTTCGCTATGTTGAAATTAAAATAGCAACGAAGGATGAACCATTGATCATTGAAGATATTTATAGTTTATTCACGGGTTATCCTTTTGAATTAACTGCTGAATTTAATGCAAATGACAAGACACTTGACAACATATTTGAAGTAGGATGGCGGACCGCAAGATCATGTGCATGGGAAACTTATATGGATTGCCCTTACTATGAACAATTACAATATATCGGCGACACACGTATTCAGGCCCTGGTTTCGTTTTATAATAGTGGTGATGACCGTTTAGTAAAAAATGCGATCACGCAAATGGATCATTCACGGATGGCAGAAGGTATTACATTGAGTCGGCATCCATCGTTTTCGCCACAGCAAATTCCGACTTTTTCGCTTTGGTACATTGGGATGGTTGATGATTTTTGGATGTACCGGGGTGATAGTGGATTTATAAAAGATAAATTACAGGGGACCAGAGATGTATTGTGGTTCTTCAGTAAATATCAGGATAATGAAGGTTCATTGAGAAATGTCCCCTATTGGATCTATACCGACTGGGTGGAAGGAAAAACGGGTTGGCCGGGTGGAGTAGGTCCAATTGGGAAAGACGGTAGTTCATCGTTGCTGGATCTTCAATTGCTCTGGGCATTTCAAGTGGCTGCAAAGTTAGAATCAGAACTTGGAATGGCTGCACTGGCAAACGAGTATCAAAAGAAGGCTGCTCAACTTCAACAGACAATTCAACGCAATTACTGGGATGCGAATAAAAAATTGTATGCCGATACCAGGGAGAAGGATAAATATTCGCAACATGCAAATACATTGGCAATACTCACCAATACAATTAAGGGAGCAGCTGCGACCGATCTGGCTAAAAAAATAATTGCCGACAAATCTTTGTCACCGGCGTCCATTTATTTTAAATATTATCTCCATATGGCCTTAACGAAAGCGGGACTTGGAAATGATTATTTAAAATGGCTGGATAAATGGAAAGAGAATATCGGAATGGGCCTAACGACATGGGCCGAGATCTCCGAAATTGATAATGCCCGTTCCGATTGTCATGCATGGGGCTCCAGTCCAAATATAGAATTTTTCAGGACAGTGCTGGGCATTGATACCGACGCACCCGGCTTCAAAAAAGTAAAGGTTGAACCTCATCTTGGCGACCTCAAAAATGCAAAAGGAAAAATGCCCCATCCTGATGGATTTATTTCCGCTGATTATAAATTTGAAAATGGCAAATGGAAAATTGAAATTCAATTACCCGGGAAAATATCCGGTAGATTTATCTGGAACGGGAAATCCTATTCATTAAAACCTGGTACGAACAGTTTCACTTTATAAATCATTTTTTATGAAATCAATATTAAAAAATCATTCGCTGGCTTTACTTCTATGCGTTGGGTTTTTCATCATCGCATGTAATGAGGATACCAAAAAAAGCAAGGAATCCGATACGCCTACTGCATCAACTGTTGACCCGTCCAAAAACTGGAAATTTGGAATAGCGTTATGGACATTTCATGATGTAAATTTCCCTGATGCATTGAACCGGGTTGACAGCGCTGGTTTAAAATATATTGAGCCAAATACTTTTCAAAGCGCAGGCCCTGAATTAAAAGATTCAATGATCTTACGCTTATCTCCTGCAGGAATAGAAAAGCTAAAGGGATTGATAGCCCGGAAAGGATTGATCTGTGAATCCATTTACATTGTTGGAGATACTTCTTTAAGCTCATGGGTAAAACAGTTTGAGATCGCAAAACAATTTGGTGTTAAGTATGTAACAACTGAGCCACCTTTGAACATGTGGGATATGATTGATAGCCTTGCCGGCGCTTACGGCATGAAGGTCGCTATTCATGAACATTGGAAAGGAGTAAGTCATTATTGGGATCCCGACACTACTTTATTGGCTTTGCAGGGCCATCCGAATTTCAGGGTATGTGCTGATCTTGGCCATTGGCCAAAAAGTGGGATAGACCCGCTGGATGCTGTGAAAAAATTAGCTGGTCATATCATCGGTATTCATTTCAAGGACATTGCTGCCTACAATGACAACACCTTGAAGGATGTGGTGGTTGGCACAGGTGTCGTAAAGTTCCCGGAGATATTTGCAGAATTGAAAAAACAAAATTTCGATGGATATATCTACATTGAAAGGGACTCAATAGAACAAGGAGGGAATGTGCAATCTGTAAAGCAGGAAGTAAAATACTATTACGACCAGATTAGTAAGTTAAAATAATAGTACGCTACCGGGAAAGGGTTTTTATAAAGATCTTCTCAACGTAAGCTTGAATGGAACGGGCAAATAACGTGTGTAAAGTTATAGTCTTTTATAGGTGTTTGCAGGCCAGTTAAATCATTGGGCAGGATGAGACAGGATGCTAATATAAAGGAATGAAAATATCTTGCCCGCGTAAAAATTCGACTTTGTATGCTTGCCATGTTCTTCAACACTCGTCTAAAAGCTTTCTTTGCCTTCTTAGTTTATTTTGATTCATTATTTTTAGGTTGTTACAGGTTTAGGAATATCCGGCCGGGATTTTTAAAGCAGGCACATAACAATTTATATTGATTAAACGATAAACGAATGCAAGTCATATTAGGAGTTCTCTTTCATTTTATTGGTGGGTTCGCTTCAGGCAGTTTTTATATACCCTACAAAAAAGTAAAAGGATGGCATTGGGAATCTTATTGGATCGTGGGCGGGTTATTTTCCTGGTTTATTGTACCTCCACTAGCTGCCTGGCTGACTATCCCCGGATTTGCAGATATGATTAAGGCAACTGATAATTCGACTCTTGGTATTACTTATTTATTTGGTTTGCTATGGGGGATCGGTGGATTAACTTATGGTTTGGGTGTACGTTATCTCGGAGTTTCATTGGGCAGTAGTATAATTCTTGGGTTATGCATGGTGTTTGGCGCATTGATACCCGCTATTTATTATGACTTTTTTCCTGTATCAGGCAAGGATACCTTTAGTATGATGACGGGTTCCACGTGGGGTCTGACAGTCTTGGCCGGGCTTGTTGCTTGTATAATCGGAATAATTATTTGTGGTAAGGCCGGTATCATGAAGGAAAAGCAATTAAAAGAAGTTGGTACGCATCGACACGGAGCAGAAGTTAAAACCGAATACAAATTTGCATTGGGCATGTTTGTCTCGATCATATCAGGTGTATTGAGTGCATGTTTCAATTTCGGATTGGAATCAGGCAAGCCACTAGCAGACATTGCCAACGAAACATGGAAAACAGCGAATCCCGGAGAAGGAGAATTTTTATACCGTAACAATGTTATTTACGTTGTTCTTTTATGGGGTGGACTTACTACCAATTTCATCTGGTGTATGATCCTCAATGCCCGTAACAACACATTTGGAGATTATACAAATAAGAAAACACCATTGTTTGCTAATTACCTGTTTGCGGCATTAGCCGGTACTACATGGTTCCTTCAATTCTTTTTCTATGGGATGGGTGAAAGCAAATTAGGAAATGGGCCAAGTTCATGGATCTTGCACATGGCTTTTATCATTCTTGTTGCAAATATGTGGGGCTTAGTATTGAAAGAATGGAAGGGAGTAAGTAAAAAGACAATTACAACAGTGATCATTGGAATTATCACGATTATTCTATCTGTATTATTGGTAGGTTATGGTAATTCTATTAAATAAATTTTTATCTGATTTAAAAACGTGATGTATGACACCGGTTGAAACAAAAGAATTCAAACATGTCAGTTATCTCTGGGACGAAGCAAAAGCAGCGGAGCTGGCAGGCGATGAGGTTGCATTGCTGGTCTATCGTTCCAATTTATTGGGTGCTGATCTGCGCCTTACAAATTATGGAGGTGGTAATACATCCTGTAAAGTAACCGCAAAAGATCCTTTGACGGGAAACGATGTAGAAGTAATGTGGGTAAAAGGAAGCGGTGGTGATCTTGGAACGATGAAGAGAAATGGATTGGCGGCTTTATATGTGGACAGGTTAAGGGCTTTAAAAAATATTTATCGCGGTATCGAACATGAAGATGAAATGGTCGAACTTTTCAATCATTGTATTTATGACCTGTCATCAAAAGCTCCTTCTATAGATACACCGTTACATGGATTTCTTCCGTTCAAACATATTGATCATTTGCATCCTGATGCAGCGATCGCTATTGCAGCCGCAAAGGATGGAAAGAAAATTACACAGGAATTATTTAATGGAAGCATTGGTTGGATAGAATGGCAGCGCCCCGGTTTTGATCTTGGGTTAAAACTAAAACAATGTCTCGATGAAAATCCCGGTATCCGTGGTATCATGCTTGGTTCACATGGATTATTTACATGGGGAGATACTGCTTATG
>CBFGXP010000200.1:0-7222 GCA_965652775.1 uncultured bacterium | reverse complement strand
TGATCTGGGCAAAATCTCCACTGGCTTCTTTAGTTGCAAATATGTTTTTGCAGTGATTTGCAATTCTAACCTGCGTTTCCCCAGTTACATTCATACCTGTACGCGAAGGGACATTGTACATGATAATAGGTAACGGTGTGGCTGCATCCAATGCTTTATAATGTTGAAATAATCCTTCCTGGTTGGGTTTACTGTAATATGGCGATACTGAAAGTATAGCATCATAACCAGTAAGATCAAAAGTTTTAAATCCTTGTAACACTTCATTCGTATCATTGCCGCCAATGCCGGCAACGATCGGGATCCTGCCCGCTGTTATTTTATTTACAAAAGAAAATACTTCCTGTTTTTCTTTACCATGAACAGTTCCGCTTTCGCCTGTTGTGCCAAGCACAACAATGTATTCACACTTGCCGTCAATGATGTGATTGATGACCTTTTCAAAAGATGGCCAATCAATTTTTCCATCTTGTGTAAATGGAGTAACAATTGCCACACCAGTACCACGAAACATTTCACGAAGAGACATGATCGATTATAGGTTTTAGTCCCGATAACTATCGGGAGCAGATTTAAGATTTATAAAATTTGAATAAAGTTACTAAAAGTATCCCGATGGCTATCGGGATGACGCAACAGAAGCCTAATTGTAATTCAAAGCCGGGCAAATAAAAAACCTGTAACCTTTAACTATTAACTTTCAACTTCTTCCCAGAATCCCATTTTTCCAAACTTTACGATCCGTTGACTGACTCTTTCTTCGGCCGGTATTTGCTTCAACTCTTTTATCACTGGTATCAGATGATTTTTCACTATCTCGGCAGACTGATTATAATCCCAGTGAGCACCGCCATCGGGTTCGGGAATAATTCCATCAATTAATCCAAAACCAAGCATCTTATCAGCGGTCAATCTTAACTGTTCTGCTGCCACTTCCTTTTTATCCCAGCTGCGCCAGAGAATCGATGAACAGCTCTCAGGACTAATAACGGTATACCAGGTATTCTCCATCATATACACCCTATCGCCAACGCCAATTCCCAATGCACCGCCGCTTGCTCCTTCACCAATGATGACACAAATAACCGGCACTCTCAAACGGATCATTTCATAAATATTTCTTGCAATGGCCTCACCTTGTCCCCGTTCTTCTGCTTCAAGACCGGGAAATGCCCCGGGTGTATCAATCAATGTAATAACCGGCTTATTGAATTTTTCAGCAAGCTTCATTAAGCGCAATGCCTTGCGATAACCTTCCGGGTTTGCCATACCAAAATTTCGCATCTGGCGCATCTTGGTATTGATCCCTTTTTGTTGCCCAATCACCATTACTGTCTCACCGGCAAGATTTGCAAAACCACCAATCATTGCTTTATCATCTTTTACATTACGATCACCATATAGCTCAAGAAAACAGCTGGTCATTTTTTCAATATACTTCATGGTGTATGGCCGGTCGGGATGACGGCTCAATTGCACCCGCTGCCAACTCGTAAGATGTTGGGTGATCTCTTTTCTTTTTTGCAAAATGCTTTCTTCCAATTGACGGACGGGCTCACTCATATCCATCTTGTTCTTCTCCGCATCGTGCTTGTACTTCTCTATGGTTTCAATCAGGTCCTTGATAGGCTTTTCGAAATCAAGAAACTGTCGGTTAGCATTGGACGGCATAGGCTGAAAATGAATGGCGAATGTAAGAATAAAATAATAATAGCCTTGTTACCTGTTTCGCAACTACATGTTCCACTCCTAACGGCATAATCAAGTGTATGAAACGAATTGCTTTTCTGTGGCTCGGTTTTTTTATCACGATCCGGGGCAATGGCCAGATACCGCACACAAACGATTCTTTAAATATTATGAAACAGGATATTGACACAACATTTTCCCGACTATATGCAAGCATGGCTGCCTTTGCGCCGATACCTGTTAAAAATATGTACTCAGCCACAAAATCAGCTGTGATCTTTTTTAGTTACGCTTTGCATTTTCAATTAAAGGATAAAGATATTAGTGTGAGTTGTCGGGCACCTGGCCAGGTATATACAAAACCAGAGATCGAGGCAGAACTAAGAAACAATTGGGGATATTTGGCGACAAAATGGCCCGCACACCAAACAAGGTTGGAGAAAAAACAGTACGCAAAACCTTAAAAGGAAAAATGCTGATCGTCCCGGGATTTTTAGCAACTGTGATGTCCGGCACATTGAGAATCTTGCCCAAGAAAATCTCTACTTCGTTTTACTATAAGCAGGGAAAGCAACAAAGTTAGAAAGGGCGGCCATGCGTTTTCGTGATCAGCGTTCTTATAAGGCCAGGGAAGGTTTTTCCAAGTCTTATCATTAAAGTAGTAAGAGTTGCATTATCAAATAATCGCTGAATCATACGGCCTGTCCGCAAACGGCTTTCAAAATTTTCGTTCCAGGTATCAGCATAATTTTGTTCCATCAATTCTCTTGAAATAATTCCCGTTAATAACTTCCGTATTTGTTCGGCAGCAATTTTACTGGCATGCAGGGCCATGCTCATTCCATTCCCGCATAAGGGTGTTATCATACCGGCTGCATCACCGATCATTAATACATGATCCTTTATTAATTCCTTTTTATCAAAACTTATTTGTGAGATGATCACCGGTTCATCCCTTATCATTTCACATTCATTGAATATCTTTTTTAAATGTGGATTGACAGAAAGAATTCGTTGTTCCATTTTTTTAATATCGTTGCCGCTGCTTTGCAAATTATCCGCGGTTGTCAGGTAACATAAACAATATTGATCATCTTCTATTTTTGAGATGCCGCAATACCCTTTTCTAAAATTATGAAGTGCGATCAGGTCAGGCGGGAAATCATAGCGGATATGATATTTTATTCCTATGTAATTATTGAGTTTATTTTTCTTAGCAACAATAAAGGGCCGTTTCCATTTTACATCAAGATTACTCCGCTTACCATAGCACCCCACAGCTATAGTGGCTTTAAAAATGCCCTTCGCCGATTCCATATTAAAACTGTCATTTGAAAATTGGATATCATTCACACGGGTTTGTTCAAATATTACGACTCCTTTTTGTTTTGCAATTTTTGCTAGTTCATGATCGAGCTTATAACGACTGATGCCAAAACCACCTAATGGCAATTCCTGTTCAAATGATCTTCCATTCACTGACGATACCCAAAGGCGTTTAATGTGCGATACATTTAATGATCTGAGATCAATACCCAGTCCCTGCAAAAAATCCCATGATTCCAGGCTTATGTATTCACCACAAACACGATGAAAAGGATATTTTTCCTTTTCGAAAAGAACAACCTTATAACCCGCATTAGCTATTTGAATGGATAAGGCGAGACCGGCAAGTCCACCGCCAACAATGGCAAGATCGTATGTAATGTCATCCTGCAAGTGGTTATCGAAGGTTGGAATTAATTATGCTGATAAAATAAAAGTCTCGATCGTTAATCCTGGTCCAAAGGCGGCGCCAAATATAGTATTCCGCTGTTGATCATTCAGGGCCTGCTGAATTCGCTTTAGTACAAATAAAACTGTAGGAGAAGACATATTACCAAAATCACTTAAAACATCATAACAATCCTGTAACTGGCCATTTGTAAACTGCAGGCTATTATGAACAGCTTCCAGTATTTTTTTGCCCCCTGGGTGAATACACCAATGTGTAATATCCTCCTTTTTAAAATGGGTTCCTTTCAATGCATCATTTACAAAACCACCGAAATCCTCCTCGATAAGATCGGGAATATAACCACTTAGCGTTAACAGGAAGCCAGTTGATGACATTTCCCACACCATTTCCTGTTTGTTTTTTAATGATACTGAGGAATAGAAATGTTCAATATTCATTCCCGGTGTTTCATTGTTGCCGGTAACCAAAACGGCCGCTGCACCATCACCAAATAAAATGCCGCTGGAAATATTATCCGGACTATATTTTTTTTGAAAATGCAACGTGCATAATTCAACACACACGATCAGCACATTTGCTTTCGTATCCGATTTGCAAATTGCATCTGCAACTTTTAAGGCATGAATTGCAGCGTAACAGCCCATAAAATTGACAGAGGTTCGCCAGGTAGTAGCAGGTAAGTTTAATAATTCCATCAATTCGAGGTCAAGTCCCGGGGCACTCATGCCCGTACAGCTTACAGTGATCAGGTGGGTGATGGATTGATCCTGGAAATCCTGTAAACAGTTATTGATAGCTTTTAGTGACAACGGAGCAGCATGCTCCCGAAAGCTTTTCAACCTTTTTTCGATCGATGGAAAAGGTTCAAGGTTTTCTGTGGGAATAAAAAATTTCCATTCACTGGCAGGAAGGCTATAGTCATTTAATACTGAATAACGATTTTTAATGCCGCTATATTTATAAAGAAACTTGAGTTTTCTTTTTTCTGTTTCATTTATAGCATACACCCGGCTCATAAACTCAAATATCTTTTCTTGTTCATGCCGATTTGCCGGTACTGCCGTTCCTATTGATACTATCTTACTCAATCCACCTCCATATTAATAAGATCAAAAAAGAAATATTTGTACATGTTGCTGCCAGCCAGTTCATCTTCATCGTGTTCTTAAAATTCGCCTCCCGGAAATTCTTACGGACCAAGACAAACCATCTGATGAAATAAACGATAACGGGAATAAAAAAGATGCCGACCAGCAATAATTGATTGCCTTGTTTGGTACTGATAAAAAACTGTGCCATGAATACCCAGGCTAAAACGTAAACAACCGTACAGAATATAAAAGTTCCAATATAACCAAGTTTGTAACTAATGGTCTTTACCCCATCGTCAAGGTCCTGCTTGTGCTGGTATATCTGGGTCAATGGATAAAATCCCCCGACTAAAAGCGAACAAATCACCATGCCTTGCCAGGGCACGTATATGGTTGGGTCCTGGCTGCTGCCATAATAAACCAGCCAGAAAGTGACTCCTCCCTGGAAAAGAATTACAACGAAATAACCGAGATAGGGAAATTTCTTCAAACGAATTCCACGATAACTATACGCTTTCGATGCACCAATATATAATAACATAACTACTGTAAATAAAGGACCAATTAGCAAACTCAATAAAATACCTATACTATCCAAAACAATGGTAACCCAAAAAAGTTGCTGAGAAGGTGGTGGCGGTTTTTCTAATCCGCCAATGCTATCCGTATCCCGATCCATATAACTATTATACCCATTACTTGCAGGGTATATAAGAAAATGAAGAATGAAAAATATCAATATAGCATTGACCCAGTTTATATCCGGCACTTGTGCAAGAGCGAAAAAATAGATCGGTGAAAGAAAAAAAGAAAACGGAATTCTAAGCAATTTGATGGTGGAAGAGCTAAGCATCACATTGAGGTTATAACGTGAAAATTACTCAATAATCAGGCCGCTCGCCATTTAAAAAATATAGGGCCTAAACAGGAAAGGTTATCCACATCTGCAAAGGAAAGGAGAGAGTGAGGCGTCTAATTCCTAGTAAAAAATGATCGGAACTTTTAATTTTCATAGGATTTTAGAGGAAAAACTTTTGGCAGCAAAATCACATCAGGCTATCTTTGCCATCCCCAAAAATGATGTCGTAACAGCTCGTTTTAAAGGATGGATCGGTAGTTCAGTTGGTTAGAATGCCGCCCTGTCACGGCGGAGGTCGCGGGTTCGAGTCCCGTCCGGTCCGCAAGAAATTCAGGGGTCGTCCCGATTCAATCGGGATCCGATCCGCTAAAGAGATCAAAAAAATCCCGAACAACCCGGGATAGTTGTAGAAGTGATTGACATTTGGAACAAAACTAACTGCCCGGTGACCTGATCACCTGGGCAGTTTTATTTTTTAAACCTTAAATTGATACCGATGCAGAAAAGAAAAGTGAGAAATGCGTATTTATTTATTTCGTCATTGTTAGTTGGTTTATTTTCTTTCCCCTTTGCATTTGCAAAATCAGTTGAAAAAAAGGCTGTTCAGTTTAAAGCCACCGTATCAAATCTTCATGTTAGTGATTTTGTGCCTTCCATTCCTTCGGCTGTTTCCGTTTATGATAGTTTACGGTTAAATCTTGCTGGCTTGAATAGAAAGGCATTTGAATTAGCACAGGAAGGTTACGAGAAATTAAAACAGCAGGGTGCTCTCTTAAATGACAACATAATTTCTATAATTGATTTTAGTTTACCCAGCACTGAAAAAAGGCTGTATGTAGTTGATCTTAAAAACTACCAGGTTTTATATAAAACCTATGTTGCTCATGGAAGAAATTCGGGTACAGTAATGGCAAACTCTTTTTCTAACAACCCATCCTCTTACAAAAGTAGTCTTGGATTTTACAAAACACTTGGCACTTATATCGGCAAACATGGTTATTCACTCAAACTGGAAGGCCTTGAAAAAGGTATTAATGATAAGGCATATGAAAGAGCAATTGTAATGCATGGCGCCGACTATGTAAACCCGTCCTACATTCCAAAACTCGGGTATATCGGGAGAAGCCAGGGTTGCCCTGCTGTTGCATCAAGAGAAGCAACTCCAATAATTAATACTATAAAAAACGGTTCTTGTCTTTTTATCTATTCTCCAAATGCTGCTTATCAACAGCATTCTTCGATTCTTAGTTAAAGAAGACAAAGTTTATTTCCGGAACTCTCAATCTTTATCTTTGGGCACTAATTGAATGGATATGCTCAAAGTAGGAGTTTTTGGCGTTGGTCATCTCGGTAAATTTCATTTGAATAACTGGAATGAGATTGCAGGTGCAGAGCTTGTCGGGTTTTACGATCCGGATGATACAAATGCCACTGAAGTTATTCAGAAATACAAATTAAAAAGGTTTGATGACCCCGGTCAACTCTTAAGTGAAATTGATGCAGCTGATATCGTTGCTCCAACTGATCATCATTTTCGTCTTTGCGAAGCTGCTATTAAAAAAGGCAAGCATGTTTTCGTAGAAAAACCATTGGCACAGACAATGGATGAGGCGCAGGCTCTTGTAAAGCTGGTGAAGGAATCAAATGTAAAACTCCAGGTAGGACATGTAGAAAGATTTAATCCCGCGTTCCTTGCCGTTAAAGATCTGAAGTTAAATCCAATGTTTATTGAAGTGCACCGCCTCGCACAATTTAACCCGAGGGGTACGGAAGTAAGTGTGATCCTTGATCTGATGATCCATGATATCGATATTATTTTAAGCATTGTAAAAAGTGATGTAAAAA
>CBFGXP010000199.1:0-7317 GCA_965652775.1 uncultured bacterium | reverse complement strand
TAATATCATGTCTCATTATTATAAACTCGGAAACATTCCACATAAACGACACACACAATTTCGTAAGCCGGATGGCGGATTGTATAGCGAACAATTATTTTCTACAGAGGGATTTAGCGATGACTATTCATTGCTTTATCACTGTCATCCGCCAACACAGATCATAAAAACAGAAGCCCAGGTAGATGTTTCGCCGAAGATCGCCGAAGAAAAAATGCTTAAGCACCGTTGCTTTGAAGGTTTTCATATAAAACCTGGTGGTGAATTTTTGCAAAGCCGCGTGCCTGTGCTGGTAAACAATGATTGTCATATTGTGCTGGCTGCACCAACGCAAGGCACCAAAGATTATTATTATAAGAATACCGATGCCGATGAAATGATCTTTGTACATGAAGGTAGCGGTACGGTGCATTCCCAATACGGTGAATTGCCGTTTAGTTATGGAGATTATATTGTATTGCCAAGGGGAACGATATATCAAATTGATTTCAAGGATGAGAATAACAGGTTGTTTATTGTTGAATCATTTACACCGCTGCGCTTTCCCAAAAAATATATGAGCCGTTTTGGGCAATTAATGGAGCATTCGCCTTATTGCGAAAGGGATATTCGTCCTCCGCAGGAATTAAAAACCTATGATCTGAAAGGAGATTACCTGATCAAAGCCAAGAAGCGTGGAATGATGTATGGGTTGCATTATGGCACACATCCCTTTGATGTTATTGGCTGGGATGGCTGTTGCTATCCCTATATTTTTTCTATTCATGATTTTGAACCGATCACCGGTCGTGTGCATCAACCGCCGCCGGTTCACCAAACGTTTGAGACCAATGCATTTGTCGTCTGTTCATTTGTGCCGAGGCTGTTCGATTATCATCCGCAGGCAATTCCTGCTCCATACAATCACAGCAACATTGATAGCGATGAAGTGATCTATTATGTAGATGGTGATTTTATGAGTCGGAAGAATGTAACAAGGGGAATGATCACTTTGCATCCTGCCGGAATTCCACATGGTCCGCATCCGGGAGCAGTTGAAAAAAGTATTGGTGCCAAAGAAACAAAGGAGTTGGCTGTGATGGTTGATACTTTTCGTCCATTGATGTTAACCAAACAGGCAATCGATATTGAGAATAAGAATTATATAATGAGTTGGGCGGAGTAGTGAATGGTGAATAGTGATTTGTTACCCTGAGCTTGCCGAAGGGTTGTCGAAGTATTGATGAAGGAATTATTATGTAGCCAGCATATGTTCCATGATCAGACTATTGTTGCGACGCTTCGTTCAGCTATTATAATTCTAATGGACAGTCATTGGTTCAATCCCTGGAACATAGTCGCTATGTTTTTCACACAAGTTGCGGATTCGAAATGCGGAATTTATTTCATGACGAACTGTAATAATCATTAACTGTTTTAATTTTATCGTTCTTAGCCGGAATTGTCCTGGCTTTTATTATCTAATAAACGATATAACTTAATTCTTATGGCAGCAAAAAAAATTATTACTGTATTTGGTGCTACTGGTGCACAGGGCGGCGGATTAGTTCGTGCTATCTGCGCTGATCCGAATTCTGAGTTTACTGCCCGTGCAGTAACAAGAGATCCTGATTCAGCTAAAGCCAAAGAACTTGCAAAACTTGGTGCCGAAGTTGTCTATGGGGATCTTGGTAGCGCCGAATCCGTGCACAAAGCTTTAGAAGGAGCGTATGGTGCTTTCTTTGTCACGTTCTTTTGGGCACATTATTCTCCCGAACAGGAAAAAGCAGAAGCAGCACTTTTTGCAAAGGCAGCTAAAGATGCAGGCATAAAACATGCAATCTGGTCAACATTGGAAGATACACGTGAACTGGTGCCACTGGATGACGAACGTATGCCAACAATTAATGAAGTTTATAAAGTACCTCACTTCGATGCTAAAGGCGAATCCAACAAAGAATTTTCCGACGCAGATGTACCTACAACATTTTTTCATTGCTCCTTTTACTGGGATAATTTTATCTTTTTCGGTGCAGGTCCAAAAAGAGGTCAGGATGGTAAGCTGGCACTCACACTTCCCATTGGTGATTCAAAAATGGCGGGGATAGCCTCCGAAGATATTGGCAAATGCGCTTACGGAGTTTTTAAAAACCCAAAGCAATATATAGACAAATATGTGGGTGTTGCGGGTGAACATCTTACCGGCAAGGAAATGGCCGACGCATTAGGCAAGGCATTGGGCGAAACTGTTATTTATAATAAAGTATCGGCAGACGTTTATCGCAGCTTTGGTTTTCCCGGCGCTGTTGAGCTCGGTAATATGTTCCAGATATACGATGAATTTGAAGAAAAAGTGAATGATCTGCGTGATGTAAAGATCTCAAGAAAATTAAATCCCGAATTGCAAAACTTTGAGCAATGGCTTTCAAAGAATGCAAAAAAGATCCCGATTGATTAAGTTGTAAGTAATAGGGTATAAATTATAGGTTTTCATGCCGGGCATGGAAACCTTTTTATTTTGTTTCTTGGTTGAACTTTTGTTGTGACGCTCCGACCAAAATGCAACTCTCCAGACTTAAAAAACTTTTTACTTCTGCTATTTTTTCACATGCGCCTTATATGTTCCGTTTGGTTGGGTTGAAGTAAGACCCACCGGTTTATCATCTTTCATCTCAAATTGAATTTTATAGCCCTGTAAGCCTTTTATGGTGAACGTGTCCGGTGAAAAAGGTACCAGTTCAAATTCTCCCTGGCCTGGTGCAGCTACCCACAAAGCATTATTTTTTACACTGATGGTAGCTATAAGAGAGATGGCGTCAAACTCATAGGCCCCAACATATTTTTCCAGTTCCTTCGCCGAAAGTGTAAATGTTGGATTGCCCAACAGCTTATCAAGTTTTTGTTTGGTCTCTTCACTTTTTGTCATCGACAATGCCTTCTTGTAATTGGTAATAGCAGCAACGGTGTCTTTCATTGCAAGCAAAGCGTCGGCATAAGAATCGTAGGTATTGCCACTTTGCGGATAATTTTCAATGTTCATCCGAAAAAGCGCTGCCGCTTTTTCATAATGTTTTTGAGAAAGTATAAAGTAACCAAGCCCGTTTATCTGCATTTCCTGTGGAGATACTTTATAACCAAATTCTTTTGATACCGTTTGATAATGGCGTCGATACTTTTGAACTATTGCAGTGTCCGCGTTCATAAAGTCAGAAGGAGAAAGTTTTAAACGATACCAGCTAAAAATAAAACGCAGCCCATCATATTCACTTATTAAGGGGACGGAACCATGATCATCATCTCCATAGTATTTGCTCGCATACTTCAGTCCATGTTGGGAGTTAGCTTTTATAAATTTATCCATTGCAAAAATGGAACGAATATGTCTTGTCTCCACCGTGGTGTCTTTTTTCAGTTTTTCCAGCGTCATTCCTTCAGCCAGGGTATTTGCAATTCCGACAAATAGGCTCGTACCATTAAATTTCTGTGATGCGAGTTTCTTCTGCGTTGTTTTCAAAAACTGTTCTTTATCATACCACATACTTGGATCGATGGCGATATAAGCATTGAACAATTTGGTGTGATTGGTAAGAATGTTCATAACAGCTAAGCCCCCGAAAGAGTGGCCTATTAAAAGCCTGTATGGTTGGGTAGGAAACGCTGAATCAATATGCGGAATTAGTTCTTTCTCCAGGAATGCTGCAAAGTTTTCGTTTCCGCCAGTGCTTTTTGACGAATTAGTATCCATCATGGGAGGATCACTTATTATACGTGTTGGCGTGAGATCTCTGGTTCTGTCCGTGTTGGGAATACCAACTACGATCATTTCAGGAACAATAGTATTCCCATTTACCTGGCTTAGTTGCTGTATCAATCCAACCACAGAATGAAAATGCCCCTCGCCATCGAGCAGGTATAGGACCGGAAAACGCTGCCCCGTATTTTGCACGCCATCCATATTAGGAACATATACCCAAACCTTTCTTTTTTCTTTAAGTATAGTGGAATACACACTATCGACCTTACCGATTACAATTTTATTATCGGTTTGAGCATTACTTTTCAGTGCAAAAACCAACACCAGGATTAACAGGAAATTCTTTTTCATATCTAATAATTAATGGTCAGATCAATTCTTTCTGAAATGAATGAATCAAATAGCCGGCTCAAATTTATTGCCTTTGATCCATACGGGTCGGTTAAAAAAGATAGTTACCATTCATAAAAATACCGATAGTAAAGCTTACAAGGTCAACTAGCTTTAGTGGATCATGAAAATAATTTGCTTTATAGCATTGCTGATCATTACGGTTTATTGTTCGGCTCAGGTGACTTTCCAGAAGAACATTGGGGGAGATAAGTTCGAGAGGGCACTTTTTATTGATCGCACCAGTGATGATGGATACATTGTTTGTGGTTACAGTAACAGTTTTGGTGATGGCAGCTACGATATGTATTTGGTAAAGCTTGATAACGCAGCAAATATCCAGTGGCAAAAGACTTTTGGTGGAAGCAGGACAGATATTGGCTGGGGCGTGCATGAACTGAAGGATAAAACATTTTTATTTTTCGGTGCAATCGGTATTGACAGTACCAATGATGATATTTTCATAACCCGTGTTGATGCCAAAGGAAACCAGCTTTGGCAAAAAACTTATGGCAACGAGAAATATGAGCGCTGTACGCAATTGTTACCAGCTTCCGATGGAAATTTCTTACTCATCGGCCAACGGAATGTTGGCCCCGGCAATAATATTGATAGTTATATTTTAAAGATCGATGAGAAAGGCAACCTGCTATGGGAAAAATGTTATGGCGGAACTTTACCTGAACGAACATATTATGGAGGTGAAACTCCCGATGGAGACTTTCTTATCTCGGGTTCGATCCTTCCTTATGCGAGTGCCAGGGCCGATATTTTTTTGCTTAAGATCAGTAACAATGGAGAACAACGTTGGATAAAAACAATCGGCGAGGAAAAAGTGCATGATATCGTACATAGTTTTTGCAGAAACAGGGATAAGAAAACCTATACGCTTACCGGCTATTCAGAAACAGCAAAGGAAGGCTTTCATGAAGGTTTGTTTATGCAAATAGATGAGAATGGCAATTTGATCAGGAAACAAACTTATGATACCGGTGAGGATATGCGGCTAATGCATTCAGAAGAAACTGCTGATGGTAGTTTTATTGTCACCGGCTATTCAAGAAAGGACATTACAAAAAATATCAATGATGCGGTTCTATTAAAATTTAATAAAGATGGGAAAACGGAATGGGTAAAAACATTTGGTGAACCAGATAAAGAGGACCAGGGTTATTGGATCGTTGTCAACAAGGACGGCAGTTACACATTTGTTGGATTTACACACAGCACCGGCAATAATGGTGATCTATGGCTGATCAGGACAAACGCCGATGGCAAATTATGATCAATAAAAACTTAATTAAGAATTATGCTTAGCAGATCAACTATTACAGGTCTTTTATTTTTAATAATAATATTAAGGCCATCACAAAATCTATTCGCCCAATTGCCGATCAATGGTAAATCTTTTTTTGCTGTTACTGTTAAAAATGCTGATTCAGTTGCGAACTGGTATGCTTCTGTGTTTCACCTTAAATCCATCAAAGAAATAAACGATACGGCCATGGGGGTTGTAGTAAAAATAATCGGTAACGAAAATATGGTGATTGAAATACTCCAGATGAAAGATTCAAAAACGGCAAAAGACTGGGGATTAAAATCAAATTTCCAGGTGCATGGATTTGTAAAAGTTGGTTTTTTTGTCAGGAGTTTGGACGAGGTGCAGAAATATTTTAATCAAAAAAATATAAAGATCCTGTACGGGCCTTTTAATGATGAATCGACACGTACGAAAAACCTGATCATAAGTGATAATGAAGGTAATCTTGTACAGTTTTTTGAAGACATTAAGTGATGATCTTTCATATTATACCGGTGGTTATAATTTCCACGGCGCTTTATTATCCGCTGACACAAGCATAGTGGTGGTATTTAAAGTAATAGCTGGTTTGCCCGTTGCAGGATCATTCTTTTTTTGAAGATTTTGTCGATAAACATAGCCGTTTCCTGTCGCCCAGGCAAAACCAATTATCGCAACCCCGTTTTTATTATAGCCGCCTTCTTCTATTTTCCAATGGTTTATGCCTTTGCTTTTATTTGCATCGGAAACAGGGCCATCATAATAATCAAAAGTTCCATCTGCATTGAGCTTATAATAAGAGTCTTTATTTGTATTTGGATCATGGACTTTCCAAAGCCCGATAAGAGTTTCATCTATTCCATTCTTTACAACTGAACCACCACTATAGACGGTTTTGGTGTCATTGGCTTTATTAATAGCGGCAACTGGATCGCTGTCAAAATTGAGTGTGTCAGTTCTTATAAGACCAATGCCTTTTGCATAATAGAAATTTGAGGAATAAAAATTTGATCCGGAAAAAAGATCCCTGGAATATCCTTTATAATTTACCACTATTACATCTTTATAGCCTTTGCCGCCTGCCTCAGTATGTATATTTTTTGCTATCAATGTATAACCGCCAACATTTTTCATGGACAGATCAGCTCCTGTCATCATGCTCAATAATTCATTTTTATTATCAGTATTAATCATTCCCCATTTGGTTCCTACCGGGCCACTGCTTATTAAGACTGTGTCTGTTCGCGCAATTACAGTAGAGCCATATGCATTTATGTTCAGCGACGTTTGCAAAACTATTCCATTGTCACAATTATAATAAACGGTTCCATACTCTGTGATTGTCCCTTTGTACAATTTTCCACCGATACTTTTTGTTACATCATATTTACACATGTTCCAGTAACAATTTTTACAATCATCATTATTGCCTGCCCTGTTTGATGCAACAATATTATTTGTAACTGGCACCGTGTTACTGTTACCAGCTGTTGAATTCTTTAACTGTAAATCAATGGTTGTGTTTTCAATGGTGATTATTTTAAAAGATTGTTTGACAATTGCAGGCAGCTCATCCCAAAGTTCAGTAGCATCACCTGAGTATGTAAGAGAAAGCTTAGCGGTATTTTGCGAAAAGCTTTGTTTTAGATCCTGAACTTTTTTATTTGTTTTGATACTTTCTTTTAGTTTGATAAGATCAGCATCATCATATTCAATACCAGCAACGGAAATGGTTACTTGTGTTTTAGTACCGGCTTGTGCATGTACTTTTATTGTAGCAGGTAAAAAAATTAGCATAGCTAAAATCAAAAGCCATTTAAGATCTTTTTTCATGATGAAGGAGTTTGAGGTTATTGAGTCCTCCGGTACGATTTTTATGGGGCGGGAGAAGGAT
>CBFGXP010000198.1:0-7326 GCA_965652775.1 uncultured bacterium | reverse complement strand
GATCAAAGGAAGTAATATCATTATTAAAACCCGGCTGGAGTTATTAAATGAAAAAGCAAAAAACGCTATTGAATTTTTAAAAAAGGAATACCACCTGAAATAGATTTTTATGGAAGTACACCACCATGCACACACGTCAAGAAAAAAATGGACACATTATTTCTGGGAATTTTTAATGTTATTTCTCGCAGTGTTCTGTGGTTTTTTAGCAGAGTATCAACTTGAGCACAAGATAGAAAAGGAAAGAGGTAAACAATACACAGAATCTTTTTATGAAGACCTGAAAAAAGATACGGCTCGCCTGTCTTATATTATCAACTTTGAAACAAATAAAATAACCTCGCTTATGAAACTACATGATTGCCATGACAGTATTTTAAGGGATCAGCAACCAGCTTCTTTAGTGGAGATTATCAGGAATTCACTTTCTAACACTCCATTCCTGATGGACGGCCGCACATTACGACAGCTGACAAATGCCGGTGGTTTTCGTCTTTTGCAAAAAGAAGATGCTGATAGTATCATCAATTATGAGAAAAATGGAAATAATTTTGAAGATTATCAATCCACTTTATATCAACAGGCCCAGGATAACTTAAGAAATACTTTCAACGAAGTAATTGATTTTGTTCCTTACACAAAATTGTATACTGATGTTGCCAACAATCCATTGCCTGATGCAATAGGTACGACAACTTCATTTCTTCTTACATCAGACAAACGCCTATTGAATAAATATTTTAACCAGTTGTTTCAATATTTACGGGCAACGGTTCAGCATCGAAATCGGTTAAGGGTATTCAAAGAACATGCAGAGCGGCTACTCAGGTATTTTGGAAGTAAATATCATTTTAAATGAGAATAAGTTATGAGTTAAGAATCGAGAAAAGATTCGGCCTGGTCAAAAGAATTTTAATAAAAGACAGTCATAGACTTTTCGTGAACAGGGGAGTAAAAATTTAATAGACAAAAAAATAATGATCACATGAAATAGTTTAGATATGGAAGTACATCACCATTCACATTCATCAAGAAAAAAATGGACGAATTATTTTTGGGAGTTTTTGATGTTGTTCCTTGCTGTACTATGCGGTTTTTTTGCTGAGTATCAGCTGGAGCACAAGATTGAAAGAGACCGGGCCCGGCAATTTCTACAAAGCATGGCGGTAGATGTACGAACGAATATCAAGAACCTGGATTCATTGCTTACCCAGGATAAGATCATCATTGCTAATCATGATTCATTAGTGAATTGGTTGTTGCAGGATAGTGCAACGATCGACCGATCTGCGTTTGCCAAAAAAATGGGAGCAGTATGGGTTAGAAATTTTTTGGTGCGAAAAGAGACCTACGAGCAAATGAAATCATCAGGCTCGCTGCGCTATGTCGGTAATATCGAGTTCCTGAAAAAAATGATGGATTATGAACGCATCACCAACTTTGCTCAATACCGCAACCAGGAGTTCGAAAAAAAATATTATACAGAACTATTTATTCCTGCACTTTATAAAAATTATGATCTTACCTGCCAGCTAAACCTGGATACAAGTAATTATGCGGATCCTTTCAAAATGGAAAAGATAGCCAAACATCATGATGTGCTGAGTGGAAATGAGGCCGTGCTTTTTCGGAATAATATGGGAGCTGCACTAACATTGCGCCTTGAAAGATTAAAAAGAAGTCTTGATGCATTCAAGGATGCAAGACTAGCCTGCGTGGAAATGGAAGATCGTATAGTGAAACAATTAAACAAGCACTAAAATAATTTATGGAAGTACATGCACACAGTCATACTGCCAGGAAAAAATGGACACATTATTTCTGGGAATTCTTAATGTTATTCCTTGCTGTGTTTTGTGGATTTTTGGCAGAGAACCAGCGGGAACATTATATTGAACATCTTCGGGAGAAAGAATTTATAAAAACACTTCTTCATGACCTTGAAAGCGATACAGTAAATTTCAACCGGTCAATTCATATATTTCAAACCAATGTTGACAGGTTTGATTCGCTGAAGTCTTCAATCAAAGAGCCAAATACAAAAGAGAGGATCCTAAATTCATATAAAGCAGCAACTCTTGTACAAAGTTTCAGCAGCTTTAATTACAGTGACCGGACGATTGAACAGCTACGGAATGCAGGTAATTTCAGGCTGATACGCAAAGCGACTGTATCGGGCGCCCTGATTGAATATGACCGCTATATCCGCAATACCTATTTGGGGCTCGAGAAGATTTTGGCTGACCAGGGCATCAGGCTTTTTGAAAAACAAAACCAGGTTTTTGATTATGACATTTATAATCTTCTATTAGGAAAGAATTGGCAGGATCGCCAGTCGATCACAATTGAGTCTCTTCCTCAGTTACCTGAACAACTGGCTGTGGATAAAGAGCACCTGGTGCAATACTATAATTCATTAGGTATGTGGCGGAACTGGTGCAGCCGGATGGTGTCTCATTCGGGTTTTGCAAAAGACAATGCAACAAGATTAATGAACCTGATTAAAAAGGAATACCACCTGGAATAAATAATTTTTAAAAATGACGCAATCATTACTACAGGATAAAAAAAGAATCTCTTCCGTCGACCTGCTTCGTGGTGCAGTTATGATCATCATGGCCCTGGATCATACCAGGGAATATTTTCATATCGCAGCTACCAGCAATCCGCTGGATCTGAACACTACAACACCCATACTTTATTTCACACGGTGGATCACTCATATTTGTGCGCCGGTCTTTGTTTTTTTATCCGGTACGTCTGCCTATCTCCAATCAGCACGCAAATCAAAAAAAGAGCTGAGCATTTTTTTACTTACCAGGGGTTTGTGGCTGATCCTTGCAGAAGTCACCATTGTTAATTTGCTATTTACGTTTGATCTTACTTTCGATGTTATTGCATTGGAGGTTATCTGGGCCATAGGGATTAGCATGGTGATACTGGGGTTGGTGATATGGCTGCCTTTTAACATTATCCTGGCCATCGGTTTATTGATCGTATTAGGGCATAATGCACTTGATTTTTATGAAAGGGGTCAAAACCCACCCTTTAGTGCCGGCTATAACCTTATTCATCGTGTTGGGTTTCATCAATTGTCTGACAAACGTCAATTATTAATTCTTTATCCTTTTCTTCCGTGGACGGGTTTGATGATACTGGGTTATTGTCTTGGAAAAGTTTTACTAAATAGCGATCCCGCTTACCGGAAAAAATTTTTAATGATCACAGGCATTTCAACAATAGCATTATTTATAATTCTTCGATTTATAAACGTGTATGGCGACCCGTTCCGGTGGTCATCACAAGCGAATGGCTTTTACACCTTCCTTTCATTTATAAATGCAAGCAAGTATCCTCCATCTTTGTTTTTTATATCGATGACGATAGGGCCAGCATTGTTATTAATGGCCTGGTGGGACAGTATTCAAAATGGATTTACAAGGATCGTTTCTGTATATGGCCGTGTGCCATTCTTTTATTTTTTAACTCATTTCTTCCTTATTCACTTATTTAGTGCCATCGCTTTTTTTCTACGTGGTCATTCATTTGCGGAGGGAGCAGGAAACCCGGGAACATTTATCAATTTTATCCAGGCAGGTGAAGGAGTTCAGTTAAGATATGTGTACCTGATCTGGCTTTCAGTAGTGATTGTTCTGTATCCGATATGCAAATGGTATGATAACTATAAAACAAATCATAAAGAAAAAAAATGGTTAAGCTACTTATGAGGGCCATACAATAAAATTGGGATCGTTATGGAAGTACATCATCATGCTCACACTTCAAGAAAAAAATGGACACATTATTTCTGGGAGTTTCTTATGTTGTTCCTTGCTGTATTCTGCGGTTTTTTGGCTGAGTATCAACTCGAACATACTATAGAACATCAGCGGGAAAAACAATATGCCAAAGAATTATATGCTGAATTGCTTGCAGATTCTGCTGCCATTGCCGGTAAAATAAAACTAAGACTGGAGAAAGAAAAAGATATGGATTATTTGAGCAGTTATCTCAGGGATAGCTCGTTAACCAGATTGCCAAGGGAATTTTATCCTGCCTACACTACTGTAATGTACCTGGCAAACACATATGCCTTTGAACCAAAAGACGGTATCCTCAGCCAGCTCAAAAGCTCAGGCTCCCTCAGGTATTTCAAAAATTCTGCGTTGCAAAAGCTGTTTGGCGATATCAGTGTCAGCATCAATAATGTTCGTTACAGGAATGAACAGGAATACCAATTTTTTGCCAGCCCTATAAAACCATTTATGTTAAAACATTATGATTTTAACTGGATGAATGAATTACGGAAGATGGATGAAAATGAAACAGGCATCAATCTGGTTCACCGCTATCGCAAAAGCGATACCATCATCCAGGCACCTATATTAAATCTTGCAACTTTTGAGAAAGGTGATGTAACAAATATGATTGCATTTTATAAACAGATGTTGGTATCAACACGAACCCTGCAAATGAATGATTACATCACAGTAAATCATAAACTTTTACAAGAGCTCAGGCATAATTATAAATTGAAATAAGTATAAAACAACAACATGGAAGTACATGCACATACTCATACGCCAAGGAAAAGATGGACCCACTATTTCTGGGAGTTTCTTATGTTGTTTCTTGCCGTAACGCTGGGATTTTTTGTAGAAAACCAACGGGAACATTATATAGAAAAGCAAAGAGCAAAAGAATATGCAAAGCTATTGGCAGATGACCTCACTTTTGACATTGCAGAGTTAAACAAGGCTGAGAGAGTGTTAAATAAGATTATTGAAGCCGGGGATAGTCTTGGCAGGTTGTTAAATATTGATGATGTTAAAAAAATTCCGGGAGGAAAATTATATTATTATGAATACTGGTCCGGTTGGCGCTGGAGCATTATCTCAAGAGACGCCACATTACAACAGTTAAAGAGCTCCGGGTCGTTACGCTACATTCACAACACAGCATTGGTCAGAAAAATTCTGGGTTATGAAGAATCAGTGCGTGTTATTTATATGCTTCAGAATAAATATGAGCCGGAAAAAACTGAAAATTGGAATTTAGTTCAAAAAATTTTTTACCAGGAATTTTTTAATATCCTGGATAATGATCCGGCTTTAACGAGAGATTCAACAACAAAGAATTTTAACGCTGAAAATTCGCCACAGAATAGTTTTATTAACACAGATTACCCCTTATACAGCTATGACAGGAATATTTTATTTGAGTTGAAGAATTGGGCTTACAATTCTTCACGTAACTACAGGGTTATTGTAAGGGATATTTTATCAATGCGTGCAAAAGCACATGAAGTTATTGAAGGTTTAAAAAAAGAATATCACCTGGAATAATGCAATTATTTCTGAGTTGTTTCTGCTTCAATATTTTTCTCAAGCAACTCTTTCATTTCAGGATAGTCTTTAATACCGATCATCATGGGGTATTCCAAATAATAGTAAATAGAGTTAAGCCCCTTGTTAAAACAATTATTTACATAATCAAATACCTTGTCTCGGTCACCCAGTGCCCACCATACCATTAGCAGGTCGCCATCCATTGCCAAATCCGGTTCCTGTATTTGTCGTTGTTCAAGCTTTTTAATTATATCCAGCGCTTTTTCCTTTTGCCCCAGTTTTGCAAAAGCAAATCCCAGCGGCGCTAAACTCTTAAGTGGATGATTTGCGAGCCGATGTACTTCCTGGAAAAACTCAAGTGCTTTTTCCCAATTGCCTTTCATTCCCATGCACCATCCTTTTGCTTCAATGGCAAGACGCATGGTTGGATTGATCTCTAATTGTTTTTCTGCGATACGATAAGCATCATCATAGCGTTCTGCCATGATATATGCTTCACCAAGAAAATTATTAATGACAGTTGATAGAGGATCTATCTCCAACGCCTTTTCAAGAATTTTTACAGCCTCATCTTTTTTTTCTGTTACTATATAATAATATGCCAGTAACCTGTATGTTTCGGCAGCAGCAGGATTTAATTGCATAGCTTTTTGAAGTGAGTCATAAGCTGCCTGCCATTTTTTTTCATAAAACAGGTAAACCCGGGCCTTTGCAATATGACTCTCAGCGATCGTAGGATCAATTTTCAACGCCTTATCACTATACTGGCTGGCGAAGCCAAATGCTTTTTCGGGTTTTAACTGTCCGGTGGCCCCAAGGTTTGAATACGCGATCGCCATCATTGCATAAGCTTGTGCATACCCGGGTTCGAGGTCAATAGTTTGTTCAAAACATTCGATCGCTTTATACGTATCTGCAGGCGTTAGTTTATGCCAGTAATGTAGTCCCTTCAGGTAAAGCGCATAGGCATTTACATTTTTTGCAGGAGTTTTTACCAGGTGTTCTTTTTGTGAGGCAAGGGACAGGTTCTCACGAAGACGATTGGCAATAATATTACTGATCTCATCCTGTACATGAAAAATATCAGTGAGGTCACGGTCATAGTTCTCACTCCAGATATGATATCCATCGGCCGCATTGATCAACTGCGCTGTGATGCGAACCCGGTTAGCAGCTTTGCGAACACTGCCTTCGAGAATTTTATCAACGTTGAGCTTAATTGCAATTTCACGTATATCATCAAGCTTTCCTTTAAATGCAAAGGCAGAGGTTCGTGAAGTCACTTGTAACCCTTCCACCTTAGTAAGCGAATTCAACAATTCCTCTGTGATGCCATCGCTGAAATATTCATTTTCGGGATCGGCACTTAAATTTACAAAGGGCAGGACGGCAAGACGATTAACGGGTGGTTTTGTTTTCCCTTTTAATTCTTCCCGTGAGGGAACTACCAGTCCCTGATTAGCTATTACAAAAATGCGAACAGGTTGTTTTACATTTTTCAATTCAAAATATCCAAGCTCACGAACGGAGATCTCATGTTGGTTTTTTAGTTCATCCGCAACTTTTTCAGAAATAAAAATACTTCCGGGCACAGCAAGTGATTCAATCCGTGAAGCAAGATTAACACCATCCCCATACACAGCGCCATCTTCTATAGAAATGTCGCCTGTGTGAATTCCAATTCGCAGATCAACTTTAGGTTCTTGCTGTAATTGTTTTTGAATTTCAACAGCACAATTTACCCCGTCAATAGCACTCGAGAATATGGTGAGTGCACCATCTCCGGAAAATTGGAGGATCTTTCCATGATGATCTTTAACCGTTGTATCAAGCACATCTTTCAAATGTTTTTGCTTGGCTTTTGCCAATTGTTCATTCTCCTGCATCAGGGCTGTAAACCCCGCCATATCCACAAACATTATTGCCGCCAGTTGTCGCATAAAAAGAATACGAAAATAAGAGAATGTAACGGCAAACG
>CBFGXP010000197.1:0-7427 GCA_965652775.1 uncultured bacterium | reverse complement strand
ACACCAAATTTTACAAAAGATCGGTAATAATGTGATCACCCGCTGATGAAGCAAAGCAAACCCATTCATATTGCCTGGTATATTTTATCTGACTTTATCATGGCTTCACTGGCATGGGGTATCATGTATTTTTTACGTAAATATTTTCTCGGTCTTACCGTAAGTGAAGATGGCAAATTAGCAATCGATGTTAATTTTTGGTTGGGCATCACGCTGGTGCCTTTGGGATGGGTCATCCTGTATACACTTGTGGGCTCTTATCATTCACTTTATAAAAAATCAAAACTTCAGGAGGTATCAACAGTATTTATCTGTAGTCTTATCGGCACTGCATTTCTCTATTTTACAATTATCCTTAACGATATCCAGCAAGACAATGTATCATACAAATATTATTATATCGCTTTTTTTGCATTATTGGGTTTTCACTTTATACTAACGATCATTGGTCGATTGATCATTCTCAACGTGGTTGAAAATCAATTGCGGTCGGGAAAAATTTATTTTAATACTTTAATGATCGGCAATGACGATACTGCTTTAAACATTTATAATGATACCGAAAAAAACTTTCACAACAGTGGTTACCGTTATATTGGTTTTGTAAGCGCCGCGACAACCAGTAAAAACGGTATCCAGAAATATATGCCCGAACTCGGCCGTATTGATCAGCTTGAAAAAGTAATAGATGAAAACAAAATAAAACAAGTCGTGATCGCCCTGGAGAAAAATGAGCAACCAGGCATGGGAAAAATAATTGAAACACTAAGCGAAAAAGATGTAGAAATAAAAATCCAGCCTAACACCCTGGATATTCTTTCAGGCTCTGTAAAAACAAGTAATGTTTTCGGCGCAGTTCTCATCGATCTGAAAACCGGGTTGATGCCAGAGTGGCAACAGAACATAAAACAAGTTTTGGATATTTTGATTGCTGCCTTATGCCTTATCATCTTATCACCATTTCTTATTTATGTTGCGATCAGGGTCAGCCTTTCATCGCAAGGCCCGGTGATTTTTAAACAAGAACGGATCGGGTACAAGGGCAAACCTTTTATGATGTACAAATTCAGATCAATGATCGTAAACGCTGAAAAGGAAGGTCCTTCTCTCTCATCAAAAAATGATCAGCGCATTACGAACTGGGGCAAAACATTACGCAAATGGAGAATTGACGAATTGCCCCAGCTCTGGAATATTATTAAAGGAGAGATGAGTCTTGTCGGACCCAGGCCCGAACGAAAATTCTATATCGACCAGGTAATGTCAAAGTTTCCTTACTATAAATACCTGTTGAAAGTAAAACCTGGTCTTACCAGCTGGGGTATGGTACAGTTTGGTTATGCGGAAAACGTAGACGAAATGATTGAACGTAGCAAATTTGACTTGCTTTATATTGAAAACATCTCGCTTGCTCTTGATTTTAAGATCATGATTCATACGTTAAGGATTATTTTTCTGGGAAAGGGGAAATAAAAAATAAACAACCGGCAATAGACAATAAGCGATAGAGTTTGTAAATGGGGATTTGTTGACTATTTTTGAGAAACTATATATCCAATTGAAAAAACTGTTCTTCTTTTCGATCTCACTTTGCCAATTGACCATTGCCAATTGCCAATTGAATTACTGGCAGCAACAAGTTAACTATACCATCGACGTTTCATTGAATGACAAGGAACATACATTGGATGGATTTGAAAAGATAGAGTACATCAACAATTCTCCGGACACACTGAAGTTTATCTGGTTTCATCTTTGGCCAAATGCTTACAAGAATGATAAAACTGCTTTTACCGATCAATCTTTAGAAAACGGAAGCACTAAATTCTATTTTTCCAATAAACAAGACCGCGGCTATATCAATCGGCTTGAGTTCAAGGTAAACAACCAAACGGCCACAACTGAAGATCATCCACAGCATATTGATATTATAAAACTCGTTCTCCCCTCACCGCTCCCTCCGGGACAAAAAATAGTTATCACCACGCCTTTTCATATAAAGCTTCCTTACAATTTCTCCCGTGGAGGACATGATGGTGAAAGTTACCAGGTAACACAATGGTATCCCAAACCAGCTGTTTATGATCGTAAAGGCTGGCATCCCCTTCCCTATCTTGACCAGGGAGAGTTTTACAGCGAGTTCGGAAATTTTGATGTAAGCATAACCTTACCAAAAAACTACGTAGTTGCTGCAACTGGTGACCTGCAAAATGAAGATGAAAGAAAATGGTTACTCAGCCGATCATCATTTTCATGGGAACCACAGAAAGAAAAAATAAAAACCAAATACGGGCAAACAAAAACCACAACACAGTTATTTCCATTCTCATCCGCAGAATTGAAAACAATAAAATTTACACAACACAATGTTCATGATTTTGCGTGGTTCGCGGACAAACGGTTTATTGTAAAACATGATACCTGCAAACTTGCTTCCGGTAAGATCATTGATGCCTATACATTTTATACGCCATCGCAACAGGACGTGTGGAAAAATAGTTTGCAAACAGTTAAAGATGCAATTCGGACAAGGAGTGAATGGATCGGGGAATATCCATACAATGTGGTAACCGCCGTACAGGGACCTGAAGGATTTGGCGGCGGAATGGAATATCCAACGATCACTGTAATTTCTCCTGAGGCAAATGAAAAATTACTTGATTTCACGATTGCACATGAAGTGGGCCACAATTGGTTTTATGGAATACTCGGAACTAATGAAAGACGACACGCCTGGATGGATGAAGGCATCAATACATTTTATGATAACCGATACAGTAAATGGAAATATGGTGACAAAGGTGAATTGAATTTTGGTGCGCAAAGTTTTGCTTTAAAAGATGCAGAAAGACTGTTGTTTGAAACCAAAGCAGCAGTTAATAAAGATCAACCTGTAAATACAGAAGCAGAAAGGTTCACAAATATGAATTATAACCTGGTTGCTTATTATAAAACTGGTGCCTGGCTTGAGTTGGTCGAAAAAAAATTAGGGAGAGAAATATTTGATAAAGCCATGCAGGAATATTACAGGCAGTGGCAATTCAAACATCCTTATCCTGAGGACCTGAAAAAAGTCCTGGAAACTGCCAGCGGGCAAAACCTCGATGCTGAATTTACATTGCTTGATAAAAAAGGAATACTCCCGGGTATGGAGAGAAAAGGAACAAAAATAATTTTTCCTTTTTCATCAAAAGGAATTATATCATATCTCAGGGAGCCATCCAAAGATGCCTTGATCCTTTCTCCCATCGTTGGCGGAAATAGCTACGATAAATTTATGATCGGTGCGCTGTTTACAAATTATAAAATACCTGCTTCCCGTTTCCAGTTCCTGGTTGCACCATTATATTCAACAGGAGCAAAGCAATTAAACGGGCTTGGTAAAATGAATTATTCATTGTACCCGACAAGCATATTGAAAAAAATCGATCTTTTCCTGAATGCTTCGATGTTCTCAATGAATAGTTTTGAAAAGGACGATGGTGATGAAGTAACAGCGAGTTTTCAAAAAGTCGTTCCGGGCATTCGCTTAACATTGAATCAAAAAAGTGCACGCAGTAGTTTGAATCGCTATATTCAGTGGAAGACGTTTTTTATAAATGAAGAATCATTCCGTATTTCTTATGATAGCATTTTTAATCCACCGGATACTATCATTAATCAAACAGTAAATACTGTGAGTAACGACCATACACTGCACCAGTTGAAATTCGTAATAGAGAACTTCAGGGTGCTTTACCCATATAAAGCAGAATTCAATATCGAGCAGGGAAAAGATTTTGTCAGAACGGCCTTCACCGGCAATTATTTTTTCAATTACGCGAAAGAAGGGGGATTCGATGTCCGGTTATTTGCGGGAAAATTCTTTTACCTTGATTCAAAAACATTTTCCAAACAATTCGAAACCGAACGTTATCATTTGAATATGACCGGCGCGAATGGCTATGAAGACTATACTTACAGTGATTATTTTATTGGCAGAAATAAATTTGAAAAACTGCCGAGCCAGCAGATCATGATG
Organism: uncultured bacterium; assembly: GCA_965652775.1. Classification (GTDB taxonomy): domain Bacteria; phylum Bacteroidota; class Bacteroidia; order Chitinophagales; family Chitinophagaceae; genus VBAS01. The sequence goes on along the minus strand of CBFGXP010000197.1, from coordinate 3,406 downwards.
CGTGATGGTGGCTTTAAAATAAGAACAGATCTCTATGCCGATAAAGTCGGTAAAACGGATGATTGGCTTGCCGCTGTAAATTTATCAACAACAATCCCATCGGGTGTAAATCCACTTTCATTATTGCCGGTAAAAATTCCATTAAAACTGTTTGTCGATATAGGCACTTATGCGGATGCATGGGAAAAGGACGCCGAACTCGACCGGTTTATATTTGATGCAGGACTACAGCTCTCCTTATTTGCAAATACGATCAATGTTTACATCCCGGTTATTTACAGCAGTATTTACAAAGATTATATACAATCGGTACTCGAAAAAAAAGGAAGATTCTGGAAAACGATCTCTTTCAGCATCGATATCTCTAATTTCAACCTTCGGAAAATAAACCGGGACCTTGATTTCTAATGACAACCGGGGACCAAATACAATATTTTTCATATAAAGAAATTGATAAAGAAAAATGGGATGCGTGTATCACCCATGCTCCTAACGGCCTTATCTACGGCTATTCTTATTACCTTGATCATATGGCAAAACATTGGGATGCACTTGTGCTGAATGATTACGAAGCCATCATGCCATTAACGTGGAACAAAAAATATAGTTTCCATTATTTGTATCAGCCTGCTTTTACTGCATCCCTTGGCGTATTTGGCAAAAGTATTAATGAGCAACTGGTAAGAAAATTTCTTGATACCATTCCCAAAAAATTCAGACTGATTGAAATTTCGCTGAATACAGGGAACAACTTTCCTGCAGCATTGAACAATTACTATTTAAGGAGCAATTACATTCTCGATCTCAATAAACCCTATGATGGTCTTTCCGGATCCTATAGGGAAAATCATAAAAGAAATATTCATAAAGCCTTTCAATTAGGCAGCACCGTAAGTAAAGCTGTTTCGATCGATGAAATAATAAAACTTCATGAAGAACAATTAAAACATATTGACGGCACAAAACCGGAAGATTATCTAAACTTTAAAAAGCTGTATGATTTATTGAATAAAAAGAACAAGGCTGAAATATATGCCATCCTTGATGCAAAAAACAGAACTCTTGCTTCAGCGGTTTTTTTCTTGTCTCATAACCGTGCTTATTATATAATGGTCGGAAATCATCCTGATGGGAAAACAATTGGCGCCTCACATGCACTGATCGATGCGTTTATTAAGGATCATGCCGGCCAGGATTTGATCCTCGATTTCGAAGGTTCTGACATCCGTAATCTTGCTTTTTTCTACGGGGGATTTGGCGCAACTGAGGAAATTTATCCTGCACTTAAAATAAATAAGCTTCCGTGGTATGCCCGGTTACTGAAGAAGTGATCAGTAATTCACTTTTAAAATAAACTTATCAGTTTCTGAAACGGCAAGGGTTGAGGCGGCCGCATCACTGATGCGAATATCAACTCCCTGGTTTTGACGGATCTTATCCATTGCATAGAGCACTTTTGCAAAAACAGTTTTGCTATTGCTTGGATTTGTGATCTTCACGATCGTTCCAGGTTCTACACCATTGATAAGCAGATAATATTTACCATCCTGCCAGCCGCTGGTTGTTTTAAAAACTGATGAAGTAACAGTTTGATCTTTTGTTAACGGCGACGTTTTTACCTGCTGATAAAAATAGTTTTTAAAATAGCCGGTTCCATCATCAGTAATAACTTCAGATTTCTTAACCTCTGCCGGTTGGGTTTTCTTAGGTTCTTCTTTGACTACAACAGGAGGCTCTTTTTTCTCTTCGGGTTGCGCCTTTTTAGGCTCTTCTTTTTTTACTTCTGCTTCTTTGTTAACTACAGGCTCCGTCAATTTCTTTTGTTCCTCGGCCTTTTTTACATTGGAAACAGATTCTTCCACAACAAGAGTTTTCGGAGTTATGGTCACTACCCTATCCTGCAGCTCGTTGCTTATCAAAAAACCAACGATCAATTTTGTTCCCGCTGATAAATTATCAACCTTAATATCATTCCATGCTCTTAGGTTCGCAATTTGTGTCTTACTCTTAACACTGATATTAGCCAGGCTTTCTTTTTCAGTAACTGTATAATACACCGGAACACCTTTATTTACTGTTTGTTTAAAATTTGTATCCGTTAAAGGTATATTGATCAGCTGCCCGATAGCGAGACCCTTATTGAAATCAAGTCCATTAAAATTGGCAATATGACGGGGATGAACGTTGTACATTCTCCCAATTGGAAATAACCCTTCTTTTGGTGCTACTTTATGTTCCAGGTATAAACCTTTTGAGCCGCTTTTCACTACAAGGTCCTGTGAGAAAACAGATATGCAAAGAAACAATGGCAATATAAATGTCATTAGTTTTTTCATCGGGATATATTTTTACAAAGATGCAGAAATTTATGTGTTTTAATCCTTAAGAATTCTTAACTCTTTTGGATAATAATTGTTAATTCGGTTTGGTAAAATATTGATCCACCCCAGAGGATACCCGCTATGGGTCACTAAATTCCAGCCTTTCTTATCTGTTTGCAGGCTCAGCTCTTTTTTCTTTAAATATTGAATTGCTTGCTCCATTTCTAATTCAAGTCGTGAGATTTCATCACTAACAATATTACTCAGGGCTAAAGCATGATCAGGCACCAGTTTATTCCTTATTATTTCACCGATTTTTGTTCCGTGATTAACAGTCCTCAACTTAGACGAAAGGAAATTTATATCAGCCAGTAGTTTTTCGGGGACAGCATAGATAATTTCCCCATATCTCAAAAAACCAGGATCTTTTGTATTTACCTTCTTATTAAGAATTTCCATCTCAGGATTTGAAAATTTATCTGGTTTTACTTTTGGCAAATAAAATTTTTTATCATCAGGAATGTTTTTTTTAAAGCAAGCAATAAAAAAGCCTTCTCCTTTCAACTTATCCGGCCAGAACCGATAACCTCTTTCGGTTTCAATAACGCCCCAATCGTTTTCAACTTTCAACTTTAAACTTTCAACTTTCAACTCACTCACAAGCCATTCGCAAATATCCTCATCCTCCTCTTTAGAATAAGAACATGTTGAATAGATCAACACTCCTTCATTTTTTAACGCCGGCAAAACATCGGCAAGTATTCTTTGCTGCCGCTGACTACACAACACTACATTCTGTTCACTCCATTCGTCTACCGCTTGCGGATCACGACGAAACAAACCGCTGCCGCTACACGGCGCATCTATAACGATCACATCAAAATAATTTTCCAGTCGTTGAAAATCCCTTGGATCATTATTTGTTACAATTACATTGCTGCAACCCCACTTAACAATATTATCATTTAAAATATTGGCCCTCGACCTTATCACTTCATTACTGACAAGCAAACTATCTGCAGAAATAAGTGAGAGAAGATGTGTCGATTTTCCGCCAGGAGCTGCGCAAAGATCGAGCACTCTTA
>CBFGXP010000196.1:0-7466 GCA_965652775.1 uncultured bacterium | reverse complement strand
GATTTATTGTTACAAAAGATAGTACCGGAAAACTTTATCGTTACGAATGGGTGGGTTATATATCAATAGTTGTTTTGTTGCTTGGTTTGCTCTTGGGTCGCCACCTGTTTGCCGGTATGGATAAAACAAGAGCGGATGATATACGGCTAGACTTACCGGGTAGTGAAAATGTGCCGGCAAAAGAAACGGTGGGTTCTGATATAAAAGACTAAGCATTTAATTTTGAATAAACGCTTAAGATTTCGGTTTTCAAAACAGAATCAACAACGGCATGAATACTCAACACGCCCTGCCTGTTTCATTATCAGAAAGGGCAGATATACTCGATGTTTTACGCGGTTTTGCATTGTTTGGTGTATTGCTGGATAATAGTTTTGGTTTCTGTGGTTGGGGATTTTACACACAAGCAATGCGGGAAGCACTGCCTACCTGGCCGGCAGACGGTCTACTTGGCTTACTTGAATTAACATTTGTCCATGGAAAGTTCTACAGTCTTTTTTCCTTGTTATTCGGAATCGGATTTTCGATCATACTAATTCGTAACGAACAGAAAGGAATCAATCCTTTAAAAGTTTTTTATCGACGTTTATTCATACTACTGCTAATAGGCGCTGCTCACCTGCTTTTATTATGGGAAGGTGACATACTTTTTTTGTATGCTTTAATTGGATTTTTATTACCCCTATTCAGAAGATGTTCTGACCGGGCCTTGTTGTCCTGGGCTGTTGCGTTGATCTTATCGCCAATATTAATTGATGTAATTAAAGTTTTGCTGCAGGTTAAAACAGGTGATTTTATCGAGGTGATAGCAAAAAAAATAGATAAAAGCAATGGGGTGCCTGTTGATGATAGCTATGCCCAATATCTTTTTAAAGAAGGCAGTGGATGGAAAGAGTGGAGGAACTGGCAGGAATCAGGTTATCTCTGGAGGTATTCGTACATCATAGAATCGAATCGCATACCAAAAGTCCTTGGAATGTTTTTGTTTGGATTTTATGCTGGCAGAAAAATGATCTATGCAAGCCTTGAAAACTATGTGTCATTGTTTAAAAGGATCCGTCGATGGGGATTTATCATTGGTATTCCCGCAAGTCTTGCAATGGCTTATTTTGAGATAGATGGTAAAGCGATCCCCAATATATGGGGTTTGTTCGACACTCTCTTTTATGCAGCAGGCGTCGTTCCTCTTAGCCTGGCCTACGCTTCTGTTATCTGCTTGTATTGGATAAAAAAGAAAGAGAAAAGCAAATTAAAAGTGTTGGCGCCTGTAGGAAGAATGGCACTGACAAATTATTTAATGCAAACAATTCTTGGAATCACCATTTACTATGGAGTTGGCCTTGGTTTTGGCGGAAACATCGGCCCGGTCATTTTCTTTCCAATCGCTCTGGGTGTTTATATGCTGCAAGTTGTTTATAGTAATCTCTGGTTTAAATATTTTAATTACGGGCCGTTAGAATGGGTATGGCGAATGCTGACTTATGGAAAACGATTAACGATCCTAAAGAACAAGCAAAACCTGATTCAATGAGAATCCCGTTTATATTTTTAATGGTAATCCTGTTCAGTTGTACACAAGCAGATTCACATAAAGCAAGTGCAATGGGTGATCAGTCAATCATTAAAATAAAAGAAGACCTGCTTTCATTGGAAAGAAAATGGCTGGAAGCGGAGTTTGTCCTCGATACTACATACATATCCACTTTATTAGATTCAACTTTTATAGGTATTTCAGCAAACCGCGTTTCCAACAAGCAAGAAGAACTGAAAGGCATGTATGATAATATCAGTGCTATGCGTAAGGACAGTGTTTTTCTTGATTCCTTGAGGCTGGAAGAATCCATAGTAAATGTATATGATAAAACCGCCGTGATCACATTTATTGTTCATACTTATAAAAAGGAAAAAGGAAAGCCAACGGAAAAGAGAACAAGATTTTACGATGTATGGATAAATCGAACCGGCAAATGGAAAGCAGTATCCTCCCAGGGAACCCTGCTGACAGAATAAATTTGAAATATGATTGAACAAGTGTAAAATGAAAATTGGTGCAAACGTATAATCTCAGGCTTTTCTATATTGAAAACAGCCTTTTGTTCGGGAACTTTGAAAGAAAGATATACTCACTCCATCCTTTGAAAGCATTTGGGGAAACAAATTGTATTTCAATTTAAACTTAAAAGGAAGTTATGAAGCAAATCCTCACAACATTTGTCTTTATGGTTTTTTGGTTTGTAGTAAATGCTCAGTTAGCGGTTACTTATAAAAAACCCGAACAACTAAATGATGGCCTTCAAACAGGAACGTTAAAAGAAGTTGGTTTGAATGAAAAGATCATACAGTCAATGGTTGACTCTATTGTTAATGGCAATTACCCTAACATTCATAGTGTATTGATCTATCGTAATAATAAATTAGTATATGAAAACTATTTTCCCGGAAGAGATCAGAACAGGGGACGTGGAGATATTGGTTTTGTGGACCATCATCGTGACAGTCTTCATGATCTGCGAAGTGTTACCAAAAGTTTTGTTGGCGCTGTAGTGATGATCGCAATTGACCAGGGAAAGATCAAAAGCGTGGATCAACGGGTATTTGATTTTTTTCCTGAGTATGCAAAACTTGACACAGGAATGAAAAAGGATATAACGATCAAACATCTGCTGACGATGAGCAGCGGGTTAGATTGGAATGAAGATCTTCCTTATACCGATCCCAAAAACAGCGAGACAATGATGGATAGATCAAACAACCCGGTGGAATATTTTCTAAGCCAACCAATGATCGATAAGCCGGGAACTAAATATAATTATAGTGGTGGCTGCACACAGGCATTGGCTGCGATCGTTGAAAAAGCAACAGGAATGTCAATCGATCAATTCGCTGCAAAAAATCTATTCGGGCCACTTGGTATCAATAACTTCTATTGGGTAAAGAGGCGAGATGGTATTCCAATAACGGCCTCAGGACTGAGAATGCGTTCAAGAGATTTTTTGAAATTTGGGATCATGTATTTGAATGATGGTAGATGGAATAATAAGCAGGTTATTTCCCGGCAATCGATGGATCAGGTCAGGCAAAAACATTTCCCCACTGTATTCGAAGCGCCCCAGTTTAGATTAGGGTATGGATACCAGGTCTGGCTCCCAACATATACAACCACAAATGGATCAGTTGACATTATAAGGGCCAGTGGTAATGGTGGGCAGGTGATAATCATTGATAAAAAAGAGAATACAGTTTTAGTTGTAACGGCAGGTAACTATAATAACTGGAATTTACGAAAGACATCTCAGCATATTTATATGGATTTTGTTTACCCGGCAATCATGAAATAATATTATACGAGAAAAATAATATTGTTACTGCCCGAATTTATAAGTGGCATGTACCACTATGTTCAAACTAAATTGAATTATAAAGGCCTTAGCGCAAAGCGGTTTTTGGAAACTAAACCAATTACGTAGGGAGTCAGGTGAATGTCAATTTTCTTTTTTTATCAAAAAAGAGTTATAGAATTTGTTTTCATTTTCCGACGCTTTGCCTGTCGTACTGCCAGCAAATAATTGATAAGGCCGTCTGCCAACAAGAAAAACTTTTGATGTCCAGAACATTTGTCCTGCCTCCGCAGCGAATTCAAGACATTTATAGCCATTGAACTCACTGTTTTTAGTCGAGATGAGAGTTCCCTTTATTGCGTTGATAAAATTATCACGGTTTGCTTCGAGTTCTTGTTGGGCATCAAATGTATAGCTGGCTTCATAATCCACCCAGCCAATAATAAAAAGATCTGTTTTGGCACGGGATACAAACAGCTTAGTAATATAAGATGGGTATGATTTTGATGTATCGACCCGTTCAGTTGGTGTGGTTGGAAATGATGCAGAAAATTTTCCTTCCCTGGAACTATAGGTTACCCATTCCTGTGCATGATTTTCAGGGAGTAGGCAAAAACTTAATAAGGCGATGATAAATATTTTTTTCATATTGTAATGTGATCAGGGTGTAAGATAATTTAATGAAAATTATTGGCAATCCTATAAACCGGGTATCGCAAGTAATTCGGTTCATACCATGGTGAATTTTCATAAACAAAATTCAATTGTGCTCTTCCATTTTTTGCAAATGCAGTATCTGCTGCTCTTCTTTGTTCCAGCTTATTCTTAAGTTCAGTATTTGTTTTCAGATAATCGGCGGCAATATCTTCAAACGCGTAGCCTGAATAACCCTCTTTTTGCCCAAGTATGCCATCAAAAAAATTCCATGCAAAATAAGAATCGGCTCCAGTTGGTTCCAGCGTTTCAATTAAAAAACGATTGGCCGACTGATTCATTGGAATGTAATAATCACCTTTTCTGAATTTTAACTTTTGAATTGAAGTACTGGTTTTAACATCACTATTGATATGATGCATTTCATTTTGACGGGCAGCTGTTTTATAATCATCAATTCTATAAATTTCAACTTCAATTGTTGTATCTTTTTTTAGTTGGCTCATTTGAACTTTGTTTGCCTTTAGCAGATCGATAACTGTCCACCATCCCTGCGGAATAATATATCCTTTTGGTTTTTGAATTAAAGCAGATGGTTTATAAAAATTGTAAAAAGGAATTTCCTTTTCATATGGCTTCGTTCTATCGTAAAATAATCTTGGCAGGCCAGAAACATCACTTGGTTTGCGGCTTGCTGCATATCCCTTATAAAGTCTTTTATCAAATACAGAGCGATCCAGTGCCCAGCTTATAGGGAACTCAATTTGGGTTTTTACTGATTGCTTGGTTTGGTCCCTCAGTTGTTTTATCGTTGTACTATTTTTCGAAGTAAAATCAATAAAGCTTTTCATTAGCTCGTATGTCGCTTTTACCCGTTCGTCATACGGCTTTAACATATGTGTTTCCGCAACAAATGAAAATGTATGCCATAAAGCAGCATATCCGCTGCTGTAGCGGGGTCCTTCAAAAAATTCGGGCCATCCATTGTCAGGCGAATCGCCAAAAGCATTTACATACGGTATAAGATCGTATCCTTTTTCTTTCATGCTTGCATACAAACCGGGTTCAAAAGTCTTATTCAGGTATTGTCCCAGCACGCCACCAAGCTTATTGTGCTGTGTACAAATAAGCGTCATCACATGCTGGTAATCTGCCCCGTTGCTTACATGGTTGTCTAAAAAAACATCAGGGTCAGTTAAATGAAATATTTCAGCAAATGCTTTGGCTTCTTTGGAATCACATTTAATAAAGTCTCTGTTAAGATCAAGATTCTGACTATTGCCACGAAAACCAAATTCTTCGGGCCCATTTTGATCAACACGATAATCTGCGCTGCGGTTTAAACAACCTCCAATATTATAAACAGGGATGATCGCCAGAACGACATTACTCGGTAACATTTGAGTAACCCATGTTGGCTGGTTCGGATTTCTTTCAGGAACTATATTAAATGGCGGAACCATTTCTCTTGCAAGTAACATACTTGCATCAATACCATCCGGTTCACCCGGATGAATTCCATTGTTGATAAGAATAACTCTTTTATTTTTCTTCCGGGTTGATTCAAAATTGAAATCTTTATCAGATGAAACAATGACAAGATGAAGGGGGTAGCCGGCATCAGTCATGCCCATAGTCAGCATTTTTATATATTCGGATTTCTGGTCCAGATCTTTCCACCACTCTATAATTTCCGGATACGTCGGTGTTTGCCTGCCACGGCTTTTTTCAAATGTTGTCCAGGGAATTTTTGGAATAGTAGTCTTTTGTGCAGATAAGAAGTGGATCGATAACAAACAAATTGCTACAAGCAGTTTTCTCATGATTGTGATTTGAGAATTAAAAATAAAAAAGGTCCCGCATCATGCAGGACCTTTCAAAAAATATATTGAGAATTATTTAGCTAGCTTGTTGATCCTTTTGGCCAGCTTGCTTTTTAAATGTGCTGCGGTATTCTTATGGATGATGCCTTTCTTTGCCAGCTTATCGATCATGGCTACAGTTGTCGGCATTTTATCACTTGCTTCTTTTTGATCCTTTATCTCACGAAGATCGCGGACAGCATTACGGGTTGTTTTGCCATAGTACTTATTTCTTACGCGGCGTTTTTCTGCCTGGCGTGCATCTTTCTTTGTTGCTTTATGATTTGCCATTAACTCTTTTTTTTGAGGACAGCAAAGGTATGGGCGCATGGCTTAAATACCAAAATATCAAATAACAAATTCCAATAAAAGCTGAATAGAGTTGCAGTGGTAAAAGAGTGCCCTTATGCCGTTGGAAGGAGAGGAGGCAAGAGGTGATGCTCAAGGATTTGGAGCCGGGTTCATATTATCTGAAAACCTTCAAAATGACAGCATATTCGGTTTTTTCGCAGATATTTGCAGCCCAGCTCTCTTTATTCGATGAGGATAGGGAGCAAAGAAATGAGACCTCGATGAAAGATTTCCAATATATCACCAGTCAGCATCCGGCATTTGTAGAAAATTTATACCAGGATTTTGTAAAAGATCCTGCAAGTGTGGACCCGGAATTCAGAAAATTTTTTGAAGGCTTCGATTTTGCCATTTCAAGTGGTAAGCCAACTACAAATGGAAATGGTGCTACCGTTAAAGAAGCTGCGCCTGTCAGTGCTCCTGGTGGGATCGACCCGATGGCTATCGGGTGGAAAGGAGAACTTGGCGTGTACAGGATGATCCTCGGGTATCGCAACAAGGGACATTTAATCGCAAAAACGAACCCGATAAGAAAACGAAAAGATCGGGGCGCAAATCTTAATCTTGAGTTTTTTGGTTTTACAGAAACTGATCTTGATAAAACTTTCCAGGCGGGAGGTTTGTTAGGTCTTGGCCCAACTACTTTAAAAAATATCATCGCTTATCTTGACAAATGCTATGCTCATCATGTTGGCATTGAATTTAAATATATAAGCAACCAGGAAGAAATAGATTGGTTGACAAATGAAATGGAAAAGGACTTTCATGGAAAACTTTCTTTGGATAAACGAAAGCGCATCTTGGAAAAATTGAATGAAGGGGTAATGTTCGAAAAGTTCCTTCATACGAAATATGTTGGCCAAAAAAGATTTTCGTTGGAAGGCGGGGAAACAACAATCGCTGCACTTGACGCGATCATTAACACATCGGCAGAATTGGATGTGCATGAAGTCGTGATAGGCATGGCTCACCGCGGCAGGTTGAATGTGCTTGCAAATATCATGGGTAAAACCTATGAGCAAATATTTAGTGAGTTTGAAGGAACTGCTAAGCTTGATCAAACAATGGGAAGTGGTGATGTAAAATATCACATGGGATTTGGCAGTGAGGTGCAAACGCCGGATGGAAAAACAATGCACCTGAAGCTGATGCCAAATCCTTCGCATCTTGAAGCCGTGGACCCCGTTGTTGTTGGTTTTTCGAGAGCCAAGGCTGATGTAATGTATGGCAGTGAGTATGATAAGATACTCCCGATATTGAT
>CBFGXP010000195.1:0-7478 GCA_965652775.1 uncultured bacterium | reverse complement strand
TATGGCGCCGGTAAAATTTTTCATGAAACATTTCATGATTCAGCGTCATGGAGAAAATTTCAGCATGTATTAGGTTCACCAAAACCAGAAAAAGTTCCAACGAATGGTTTTGCAAATTTTGATTGGGCACCACTCAACGCTAAAGATGAAGAAATGGAAGATTATAAAATTGTTCAGTATGGTATTGATTATTTAAATGAAAAACATGAATCACCATTCTTTCTTGCAATTGGGATCAGGAAACCGCATTTGCCATGGTATGTGCCAAAAAAATATTTTGATCTTTACCCGTTAGAATCGATTGTAGTTCCTCAAATAATTGAAAATGATCTCTCAGATATTCCAACGAGAGGAAAAGAAATGGCCCACTCAACATTTGGCGGTAGCACCAATGATCATAAATTCATTCTTGAAAATGATCAATGGAAAAAAGCGATCCAGGGTTATCTGGCAGCAATTTCTTTTGCTGATGCACAACTTGGCAGACTTCTCGATGCACTCGGGGAAAGTGCTTACAGAAAAAACACGATCATTGTGCTGTGGGGAGATCATGGCTGGCATCTTGGTGAAAAAGAACATTGGCGAAAATTTGCATTATGGGAGGAGGCAATACAAACTTCTTTGATTGTAGTAGCGCCAGGCATAGTAAAGCCAAATTCAGATTGTGGAAGAGTTGTTAGCCTGATGGATATTTATCCTACATTAATTGAATTGTGCGGACTGCCAGAAAAAAAGGGATTAGAAGCGAGAAGTATTTTTCCATTGCTAAAAAATCCTACACTTGAATGGAATTATCCGGCAATCACAACGTATGGTCGAAACAATCATTCTGTGAGAACAGAAAGATGGCATTATATCAGGTATAATGATAATTCAGAAGAGTTATATGATCATGATAAAGATCCTAATGAATGGAAGAATATTGCAAGCGATACAAAATATGCTGACACGATCAAAAACCTGGCCGCCTGGTTGCCGAAAATAAATGCGGCACCACCACCAGTTGATACAAACCTCCTCAGGCAACGCCAGCAAATGCGAAGAGATACAACGGGTATAAATGACTAATTTAGATAGAACATTTATAAAAAAATTTAACAATGAAACCGCTGGGTTTATATAAAGTTCATAGTTGGTTATTGGTTATTACAGCTGTTTTACTGATGTCTCAAACCAGCCGCAAAGAAGCCAAGCAAAATTCTCAAAAGAAAAAATATAATGTACTCTTCATAGCTTCTGACGATTTAAATGTTGACATGGAATGTTATGGCTTTTCATTTGTAAAGACTCCAAATTTAAATCGATTAGTAGCAAGGGCCACCCGTTTTGACCGGGCATATAATCAATTTCCACTCTGCAACCCCAGCCGTGTTTCATTACTTACGGGTTACCGGCCGGATGTTACCGGTGTTTATAATCTTTCAAAAAACTTTAGAGAAAATTTGCCTGCTTCGATCACCCTGCCTCAGGTATTCATGAACAACGGCTATTATTCAGCAAGGGTCGGTAAAATTTTTCATTATGGTGTGCCCGGTCAAATTGGAACGGATGGAATGGACGATTCTGTTTCATGGAACAAAAGGGTAAACCCAAAGGGTAGAGATAAAATAGAAGAAAACCTGTTAACTAATTATACGCCGAATATTGGTTTGGGTGCTGCAATGTCCTATCTCATCGCCGAGGGAAATGATGATGAGCAAACTGATGGTATGATTGCTAACGAAGCAATAAAAATAATGGAGAATAATAAAGATCAACCACTCTTTTTAGCAGTTGGGTTCTTTAGACCACATTGTCCATTTATTGCGCCAAAAAAATATTTTGATCTGTATCCTTTGGATAAAATACCAATGCCAAAGGAAACGGCAAATGATTGGAACGATAAACCTGAAGTGGCTAAAAGACCAGTTCCTTTGAATTATGATCTTGATGAAACAAAACGACGCGAGATATTAAGAGCATATTATGCTTCAATAACATTCATGGATGCGCAAGTCGGTAAATTGCTGGATGCATTGGACCGATTGAGCCTGACAGATAATACTATTATCGTATTCTGGAGTGATCATGGTTACAATGTTGGTCAGCACGGACAATGGATGAAACAAAGTCTTTTTGAACATTCAGCCCGTACACCTCTTATCATTTCTGTACCCGGCATGACACAAGGAAGATCGACGGGGCGTACGGTTGAGTTATTAGATATTTATCCTACTCTTGCTGATATATGTGGATTAAAATCTCCGGCTGATCTGCAGGGAAGAAGTTTAGTTTCACTTTTAAAAAACCCCGCTTCAAGCTGGAATAAAGCCGCATTTACACAAGTAACGAGAATACTGAATGGACAAATGATTATGGGTAGAAGTATACGTACTGAAAAATGGAGATATACAGAATGGAATGAAGGAAATGATGGTATAGAGTTATATGACTATACTACTGACCCTGATGAATTTATTAACCTGGCAAAAGATCCAAAGTATAGTTCAGAAATAAAAAGCTTAACATCGTTATTAAAGAAAAATTCATCTGATCTCTTATTTACCCCGTATAAGAAACAGGTTGATGATTCATTGATGAAACGGGGAGGGCGGACAACACAATAAATTTTTACGAAATTTTCTTCAATGCTCGGAAGGTTAATTCTTTTCTTCTTTCCAATAATTCTTTTAGGATGCGGTGCATCTAAACAAGATGAACAACCAGTGATCGTTCCGGTAAATAGCTCATTACTTGATTCATTAGCTGCTGACAGCAGCACTATCAAAATGGTTTGGATACAGGGTGGCAAATTTCAAATGGGTTCTGCTGATCCGGCCTTCATGGATGCACAACCGGTTCACGAAGTAAATGTAAAGGGTTTCTGGATGGATGAACATGAAGTAACAAATGCTGAGTTTGCAAAGTTTGTTAAGGCTACCGGATATATCACAGTAGCAGAACGTCCTCTGGATCCAAAGGATTATCCAGATGTACCAAAAGAAAATTTAATAATTGGTTCTCCTGTTTTTGCACCACCCGAAAATGAAGTTTCTCTTGATGATCCTGGTCAGTGGTGGAGATATGTTGCGGGTGCTAGTTGGTATCATCCGTTTGGATCTGTAAGTGTAAAAAAGATCAAACCCAATGATCCCGTAGTACAAATTTGCTATGACGATGCAGTTGCCTATGCAAAATGGGCAGGGAAAAGATTACCAACAGAAGCAGAATGGGAATACGCTGCGAAAGCGGGAAAGCAAAATAAAAATTATTATTGGGGCGAAGAACTAAAACCTGCCGGGAAATGGATGGCAAATATTTTCCAGGGAAATTTTCCAAATAAAAACTCTTTGGAAGATGGTTTTGATTTTCTTGCTCCGGTAAAATCTTTTCCACCGAATGCTTATGGGCTTTATGATATGGAGGGAAATGTATGGGAGTGGTGCAATGATTTCTACAGACCTGACTATTATCAAAAAAGCACAAAAGAAAATCCACAAGGCCCATCCGATAGTTTCGATCCTGACGAACCCCATGTTGTTAAAAGAGTTGTTCGCGGCGGTTCATTTTTATGCAGCGATCAATATTGTATACGATACAGGGTCGGTAGCCGTGGGAAAGGAGAAATAAAAAGTGCTTCTAATAATTTAGGATTTCGTTGCGTAAAAGACAATAGGTGAAAAATCTATTCGTATCTTTCTCTTCAATTTATTTTATATGAAAGTATTCTTTACAACAGTGATAGCTGCAACTTTATTAATTGTTGCGGCAAGTTTTTATTCGTTAAAAAGCCAAACATCATTAACAGGAGCATGGAACGCAAAGAATGGAAGCGTGGATCATGTGCTTGTTTTCCAGGATGGTTATTTTTCTTATACCATTTATGATAAAGCAAATAAAAAATTCATCCGTACATGGGGAGGAACGTTTTCAGAATCAGGTGGCCAGGTGCATGCGAATGTCGAATTCGATACGGAATCAAAAGATAATGTTGGTGGTCATAAGCATTTCACGGCTGCGGTTAGTGGTAACTCCTTAAAATTTGATGCAGGGGCCGGTGTAAACACATGGACAAAAACAGATGAGGGGAATGCCAACCTTGCAGGTAACTGGCGCATTACCGGGAGAATGAGAGATGGCTCGATACAGCCCATCGAAAAATCTGCACGCAAAACGCTCAAGATACTTTCATCTACAAGATTTCAGTGGATGGCGATAAATACAGAGACCAAAGAATTCTTTGGCACCGGCGGCGGCACTTATACTTTTAAAGATGGTAAGTATACAGAGAACATTGAATTCTTTTCAAGAGATAGTTCAAGAGTTGGCGCTTCGTTGAGTTTTGATGGGAGCGTAGCTAATAAAGTATGGACACATAAGGGACTTAGTTCAAGAGGTGAACCGATACATGAGGAATGGAGCAGGGAAAAATAGTTTGAAGTTTGTTGTTTGAGGTTTGAAATTATCTCCCCTAATTTAATTCTTATTATTTTCTTGTAACATTTTTCCCGGCGCAGTAGTCTCGGGCAAAACTGCTGCCATGAATTATTCCCACCTGCTTCTTTTTTTCTTACCCGAATAGAAAGAGTTATTTAATTCCAATGATCCTGTTGGTTGGACCATCGTTGTTTTCCAGCTTATCCTTGCAAAGGGTATAGAAATATAAACAAGTTGCCGTTCATTTATTTTCACTTATCGCAGTACTGATTTTTAATACATTTATTGGTAAAGGATATTTGATGCGATGTCTTGTTTCTGCTAATGCATATTTGAAAAATAAAATTGTGATATGAAAATAGTTAAATGTGTGTTTCTTTTATTCCTGTCAGCATGTAATTCAAAGCCAGATCTTGCCAAAGAGAAGCAAACAATTTTATCGATGCTGCAAACAGAACGGAAAGCTCATTTCGACAGGAATGTCGATCTGTTCATGTCGGAGTTTGCCGAAGGAATGATATCGGTTAGCAGGGGTGAAGTAACTACTGCAACAAAAGAAGCGAATAAAGAAAGGATCGGTAAATATTTTAGCAGCGTGCAATTCCTTAAATGGGACGACACTGCTGAGCCGGTCATTCGATTCTCCGACGACGGATCACTTGCCTATGCGATTGTACAAAAAGACGTCATCGTTACCTATCCCGATAGCATCGGCACGATAATTAATGATACAGCTCATTATGCATGGTCTTCGATCTACAGGAAACAAAATGGACAATGGAAAGTGGAGTGTAATATTTCAACAAATAAATAGTTCAATAAAAAAGGTGGCCTATTGGCCACCTTTTTCAATCAAAGCCTTTTATTCTAACGTCCACTGTATAAGAGTTTGCCAGTTATCTTCTGATCACCCATTCTGAATACATAGAACAGCACTGACCGCTGGTGTGTAGGTACACTCATTGAAAATCTCTGTTTGCCGGCATTAATATTACCATTATAAACAGTTTTTACTTTTTGCCCTGTTATAGTATATACTTCCAGCATTGCTTTTCCAGGCTGTTTGGCATTTATTTCGAAGTTAATATTATCAGAGAAAGGATTTGGAAACGCTGTTACAGTTAATATGCTACTTGCTTCCCTTTCTGCCAGTATTGACGTCGATGTGCTCGCCGTGGTTGTTTCTATATTCGGTGAACTGGTCAACAATTCACAGCCCTGCTGCGTTGGAAAATAATTCAGGAACCTGCGTCCATCATGAAATGCTACAACAAGTGAGTTCAATGCGCCACTGATATCAGAATAAGATGGAACTCCATTTATACCTGGTGTTTTTGTTCCGCCTAATACGTCATTTGCCAGTTGAAGAAGCGTAGCAACTGTTGCATTTGGACCAAGATAGCTAACCACATTCGGATTTATTTGGATTGAGACAATATCACAATTCTCACCTGGAGTTGTGTTCGGGTAACATCCGTTCATTTCTTGTGTGGTCAGATAGCCGCTGCGAATAGGGAACAACATCAACGCATTATTATTCCATCTTGCGTTCAATGACATTACAATTGTTTGAGATAACAAGCCGTTATTGATCTTTCCACCTGATGTCAGGTAGGTTGGAGAGACAAAGCAACCGGATGTGATGATACAATTTCCGGCCGGTAATGCACTCGCGCCACTTCCACCCGGCAACGATTGATTTAGTTTTGTTGCGCCTTCAATTGTGGCAGGTATTGTTATTGAATTTGTTGTTCCGATCACAAGATCAGTGTTGCCTAACAAAGTCAAAATTGTATTGACGGCATCGCTTCCGAGGCAACTACCTCCATTGTTACCATAACCACCCTGACTCAATGTATAGAATTCAGTACAATCAAACATTAATATAGTAACGTTTGCAGTACGACTTGTGCAATACGTTGGCGCAAGACCAGTTCCATATACATAATAAGTTCCGACTGCAAGCCCTGTCCATTCAAGCGCATCACCTGTTCCGATTTGCGGTCCCTGTACATTGCTATTGTCCGATGCTTTCTTAAGTTGATAGCTAACGCCAGGATAGGAATCGTTTAATTTAACCTTACCTGTATTTGGTGCAGACTGACAGAAATTCGTTTTGCTGATCGTGAATACCTGTCCGTCAGGGCTAATGCTTATAGTTAGCGGAGGGCTTGTATTACTGGGACAAGCAGCACCAGATGAAACTATTCTTCTGAATTGTGTATTCTGTGTTATTGCTCCGGGTTGATAGTTCTTGCCAGTAGCGCTGGTAATATTAGACCAACTTCCTGAGGTTCTTGATTGCCATTGATAAGAATAGCCGCCATTACCACCTACGGGAGTAAACCCGTTCAATCCTGCAGGGGTGTTGCCCATGCAAATGATTTGCGATTCGGTAACATAGTTATTGTCGATCGGCATTTGCATGGTGATCTTAACTGCGTTAGAAATCGCATCAGAACAGCCTCCATTTTTGACAACAACACGAAACCATATATTCTGGTCAATCACTCCACTGGTTAAACTTGTCATTCCTGCTGTGCCTGCAATTGGAATAAAACCTTCAGTGGCGCTTGTCTGAGAAACTTCCCAATGCCGGACTGATCCAATATGGCCGCTTAGACTTAATAAACCACTATTTGAGCCTAAACAGACTGTTCGATCCGATGCAAGTGTACCGCCAAAAGAAGCTGGATTTACAGTCACCTGCACTGATGCACAAGTTGTATTGTTACAATCGCCTTCTGCTCTTACAAAATATGTTGTCGTTTGCGTTGGATTCACGTTGATCGTTGCGCCGCTTCCAATTGAAGCACCGCTTGCACAACCATCCTGATACCATTTCCATGATGCACCTGTACCCAATGACCCACCTACAACGCTCATATTAGTATTTCCCCCTATACAAATTGCTGGTGATGCTGCAATTGCACCGGTAGGAGCAGTAGATAATGTTTTTACAGTCACTAATACTGATGCGCAGATTGTGTTGTTGCAATCACCTTCGGCTCTTACAAAATATGTTGTGGTTGAGGATGGAGTTACTGTTATAGAAGGACCGG
>CBFGXP010000194.1:0-7598 GCA_965652775.1 uncultured bacterium | reverse complement strand
ATCAATTTTTGTTTTTGTTCTCTGTATTTTCTGATCAACTCCACTTTTTTCTCAATTTTGATCACAGGTGGAATAAACGGTCCGCTTGCTTTACCACCTGCCGCAAGTTTTGTTTTATATTTTGTTACAAGTTCATCAAAAGTTTTTGAGGGTCGGTTGGTTCTACCAAATAATATCAATAAGGCAATTTTTGGAAGCCCGTAAGCAAGCTGCAAAGGCTTGATCGCACGAATAAGATGATCAAGATTTTGCCCGGCACTCCACTTACCATTTGGTGTGGACTCGAATTGTTCTTTATTCAGTGGTTCAATATACTCGTTGAATGCATCTACTTTTTCATGTAGTGCAGCAATGATTTGTGACTTGTCTTGTATTTGCATTGCTACGCTTTTACTTCTATTGTTTTCTCGCCCTTCGCAGTAAATCTTCCAATTGGCTCAATAAACTTTCTTAGTCCTTCCCTTTTCAACAACGTAATAACCTCTTCCCTCGCTATTTCATTAACACTGAACAATAAACCACCATTAGTTTGTGGATCAGGAAGTAATGTAAATGCTTCCATTACGTTGACGCCTTTTTCAAATCTTACTTTTTCATAGTAGCTATTCCAGTTTCTTGTAGTGGCATCAGGAAAGATCCGTTGGGTAATAAAATCTTTTACACCACTCACAATAGCTATTTTATTATAGGAAATTTCTGCACTCAGCCTGCTGCCTTCAGCCATTTCAATTAAATGACCAAGCAAGCCGAACCCTGTTACATCTGTCATGGCAGTTACTTCCTTTATTTTCCCCAATTCCTCTCCGATCTTATTAAGCGCGGTCATTTGCTCGATCATTACTTGCAAATACTCCTCTCTCAATAAACCTCTTTTTTGTGCAGTCGATAAAATACCAACGCCAAGTGGTTTTGTAAGAAACATCAAATCTCCATCCTCTGCAGTATTATTTTTTTTCAGGTTTTCTTTATTGACAATACCTGTAACCGCTAATCCAAACATTGGTTCAGGAGAATCAATACTGTGCCCACCCGCAAGCGGAATTCCTGCTTCCTTACAAATTGTTCTTCCTCCTTCAATAACTTTTTGTCCAAGTTCAACGGGAAGTTTTTCAATCGGCCAGCCAAGAATTGCAATTGCAAGAAGCGGTTTTCCGCCCATTGCATACACATCACTGATAGCATTGGCCGCCGCTATTCTTCCAAAGTCGAATGCGTCATCAACTATCGGCATAAAAAAATCAGTTGTAGAGATCAGCGCCATCCCGTTTTCCAGGTCATAAACTGCAGCATCATCCTTACTGCTATTACCAACAAGTAAGTTCTTATCCTCGGGAATGGAAATATTGGTCTTTAAGATCTCATCCAAAATCTTTGGAGAAATTTTACAGCCACAGCCGGCGCCATGGGAATATTGGGTAAGTCGTATTAATCCGGAAGCAGATAATTCTCCATTCATATCCACAAATCTCGGATATAAGACGATATTTCTTATTTGTATTTTCTGCGTAATACGATTGCAGCGTTACGATCAAGATCGGCTTTGAAGCGAACATAAAAAATCTCTTCGCCATCTTTTATTTGTAATAACCCTGTGTTGGGCGGATATCTTCCAAGGTTCTCTGCGTATAATACTACAAGTAATGAGTCACTATCTTGCCGCGGTATGTAATATGTTTTTCTGAAAGCCGAAGATTTTAATAACTGCTTTTCAATGAACATCTCATCATTTATGATAACACTTACCGAGTCACCATCTACCTCCCCGTTATCGTATAATGCAATTGAGAGGCTATCAGATTTGAAATAAATCGTTTCAGAGGGAACAGATATTCTTCCATCCACTAACGATGCAGCTGGTTTCAATTTCCTGTTTCTTCTTAATTCCTGGAACTCAAAATCATTATCTGCTTTTTTATCGGAGACTGCCACATCCTTCTTTTCAATTGGCTTTGATTGAGTGTTTACAGGAGGGGTCTTGCTTTCGGCAGGTTTAATTTCTGTTTTAACAATCGGAGGGTCGGTTTTCTTGTCAACCGTCTTTGTACCTGTAACACCTATATCTTTCTTTGTCGTTTGATTTGGCAGATTGTTCACAGGCACTGAAGCGGTCTTATTTTCGGGAATTTTCGATTCTGTTTTAGTAATTGACGTATTGGAATTCTGAGGCAATTGATTGTTTACAGGAACAGGAACGTTTTTCTTTTCTGTTTGTTTGGGCAAATTGCTTACAGGAGTTGAGGCCCCTTTATTATCCGGGAGCTTAGTATCTGTCGTTGCAATTGTGCTTTCTGGTTTTTTGTCGATTCCGGTTGTATTTGGTACAGAAACATTTTTCTTTTCGGTTTCGGTCGGCAGATTATTTGCCGCAACAGAAGTCGTTTTATTCTCAGGAAGCTTTGTATCCGTTTTTGCAATATTGGCTTCAGCTTTCTTCTCAGTGGGATTTGCATTTGATACAAGTGCGTCCTTCTTTTCAGTTTGATCACTTACCGTTGCGGAAGTTGTTTTATTATCAGCAAGTTTGGTGTCTGTTTTAACGATAGATGCATCCGGCTTTTTGCCAGATGTTTTTGTATCTGTTGGCGGGATATTATTCTTCTCTTCTTTCTTTACATTATTTTTTGCCACTGCATTTTTATCCTCTTTAGTTTTTGCAGGTTTCTTTACAGGTTCTTTCTCTTTTGGTTTATTAAATGCCAGGGTTTTCTGAAGGTCAAGATCACCAAGGTGTTCATATAATTTTGACTTGCTCAGATCCTTTTCTTCTTTTGTTTCCACCTTTCCAGATATGGCGTAATACTTTTTTGTAAGGTTCGTTTTCCAGTTCCCATCCAGTTTCCAGGCACTATCTGACACATTTCTTCTTAAAGTATATGTAACGAAAACTTTTTTCTCTGGCCTTTGAGGAAAATTATGAGAGATCACTTCATCATCTTCCACTTCACATATATCTCCTTCAACTTTGCCTTTTACTCTTTTTACAATATAATAAAGGGTATCATTTACGATAAATGTTGAATATGCATAACCATACACTTTACCGTTGTATTCGGTCAAGGCCATTTCAAAAGACTGGTCACGTCGAATCGTCGTACTATCATTGGACAAAACGCCGGTATAGACGCCGTTTAGGGATTGTGCAAAGCCAAATATGGGAAAGAAAAAAACAAGCAGTAAGAATTTAAGTTTTTTCATGATACACAGGCTGTTGGACTAATTTTTTTGCGTTTTCGGGAGTAACGGACTCACAATTTATCGTATGTAATAACGAATTTATGTGCTCCCGATTGTGCAAGCCTTTTGTATACCATTTATCGTAATATTTCAGCAAAATGCGGAAACTTTCTATTGTATTATCCTGTTCTAAAAACTCGATCGCTTTTTTCGCCTCAAGACTACCCAACCTTTCCTTTATTCTTAAGATCGCATCAACCATTTTTTCTTTGTCTAGTGCGCCATATTCCACTACGAGATGTTTTAGCCTTTCTTCAAAAGGGATAGCGAGAAAATAAATATGGGATCTGCGGATTGTGTACCAAAGATCATTAGGTAAATTAACAAGACCTATACGTTGAGACTCGTCTTCCAACCAAATAGGCGAATGCTTAATAATTAATTGTGGAAAAGAATTTTGATCATTATTTTTTAACCCATAACGTAATGTTCGTAGCTCCCAGCTTAAAATATTTTCAAACATTTCCTGCGTGGGCTGCCTGGGCATGCCAATATTCCCAAACGCCGAGCCCTTATGTTTGGCTATATCTTCGAGATCTATAACTAACTCGCCTTTTTTTCTTAATTCTTTTATTACTTCTGTTTTACCCGAGCCGGTATAACCGCCTAGAATTTTAAGTTCGAAAGGAAGTTTGAAAGTGTCAAGCACATAGTTCCTGAATTTTTTGTACCCACCTATGAGTGTATAAACTTTAAAGCCATATACATCAAGCAACCAGGCAACCGCAGCGCTACGCATACCCCCTCTCCAGCAATAAATCAAAATAGTCTTTGAGTTCGAAGTTCCGAGTTCAGCGTCTTTCATTTCTGGCTTGCGGCTCTGCACCAGCGACTCAACTTCTTCCACCATCTTCTTCATCTTCGGACCAAAAAAATCAAGTCCCTGTTTAATTGCCTTTTCCCGACTTTCCTGTTTGTATGCAGTTCCAACTACCGCCCTTTCTTCATCGGTAAACAATGGTAAGCTGTATGCACCGGGAATATGAGCATGGCTATATTCACCCGGGCTGCGAACATCTATCACAGTATTATACTTTGACAGATCAAGAAAGTATTCAATATTTATTTTTTCGATAGCCAATGATCAGGTTTAATGGTGCTGATATTTCTGCGTTCTTTTAGGCTTGGATTTTGAGGAAAATTAATAAAATACTACATAAAAAAAGAGTCCATCATTTAGACGAACTCCAACAGCTGGATAATGTGATAAAATCATGAAAAAACGTGTTCTATCCGTTCATGCTTGCCAAAAACTCATAATTGTCTTTAGTACCTTTCATTCGTTTGAGCAATTCATTCATTGCTTCCTCCACATTCATATCAGTAAGGAAAACACGCAGCAGGTTCATCCGTTGCAGTACATCTCTTTCTAACAGCAGATCATCGCGACGGGTGGAGGATGAAACCAGGTCAATTGCAGGATAGATCCTCCTGTTAGATAATCTTCTTTCAAGTTGTAATTCCATATTACCGGTTCCTTTGAATTCTTCAAAGATCACCTCATCCATTTTGCTGCCGGTATCGACCAACGCGGTAGCAATAATGGTAAGCGATCCGCCGAACTCAATTTTCCGGGCAGCGCCGAAAAATTGTTTTGGCTTTTGCATTGCATTTGCTTCCACACCACCAGATAAAACCTTCCCCGAAGCCGGAGCAACGGTATTATGTGCACGGGCAAGACGGGTAATAGAATCAAGCAATATCACTACATCGTGTCCGCATTCAACAAGACGTTTTGCTTTTTGCAAAGCCATAGTAGAGACCTTAACGTGTTTCTCTGCTGGCTCATCAAATGTAGAAGCAATCACCTCGGCTTTTACACTGCGTTCCATATCGGTAACCTCTTCAGGTCTTTCATCTACCAGAACGACCATCAGGTAACATTCGGGATGATTCTTTGCAATGGCGTTAGCAACTGCTTTTAGCAACATCGTCTTACCAGTTTTTGGTTGCGCCACTATCAATCCACGTTGCCCTTTGCCTATGGGTGTGAACAGGTCCATTATCCTTGTTGAATAATTATCAGCGGCATCAAAAAGATTTAATTTTTCGAAAGGGAAAAGCGGAGTCAGATAATCAAACGGTACACGGTCACGAACCTCTTCCGGTTTTTTATTATTGATCGTATCTACTTTCAATAACGCAAAATATTTTTCCCCTTCTTTTGGCGGACGAACAGCACCATACACTGTGTCTCCCGTTTTCAAACCGAATAATTTTATTTGGGAAGGAGAAACATATACATCATCCGGCGAAGACAAATAATTATAATCAGATGAACGAAGGAAACCATAACCATCAGGCATCATCTCCAACACTCCTTCGGAAAGTATTACACCATCAAATTCAATATTAAATACCTGGTCGCGACGCGGCGGGTAAAATTTTTGCGCAATGTTTGGATCCGTTGCCGGTGCGTCAGTTCCGGGAGTGCCACCGGAGACGACATCAGAAACATTGCCAGAATCATTAGCGCTAATAGGTACTTCTTCGGCAACATTAATCTCATTGACCTCTTCGGCTGGTGCATCAGCATGAGGTTCCTCTTTTTTACGACTACGTTTTAAAATTGGTTTCTCTTCTTTTTTTGCTGCGGGTTTGGATCCGCCGATGCGTGAACTTTTTGCCATATTGTTATCATTATCGGGTTCTTCAACGATCGCCTCTTCCGTTGAAAGACTTGTGGAGGTTTTTATAATACGTTTACGTTTATGTTTATCATCGACATCGCCGGTTTTTTTCTCACTGGCTTTGATCGCCTGTCCATCAAGGATCTTATAAACAAGATCTTGTTTAGTTAATTTCTTTGCGTTGGGGATCTTCAACTGCTCGGCAATATCCAGCAGTTCGGGAACGAGCATGTCGTTCAATTGTAGAATGTCATACATACAAAAAACTTGAGGTTAATCACATAATCTTGAATCACTAGAACTTAATTGATTGGCCGGAATCATCCTTCCGGTAAAATTGATTAGCTATTAATTTTGAAATTTATGTTGAAAGGAACCGAAGCAACGATGGACTGAATCTTGAGGACTTACTTTACTTAACGGTTTTTCCGCTACAATATTAGTGTAAAATCCCAAAAACGCAAATTTTGATTACGGAACCAGCTTTACAGCCCTGATTGGTCGACAGTTGCGACGCTTCCTTCAGGGTTCTGTTCCCTGGTGAATCTTATCTTTGCCCCTCTTAAAAAATAATGATGTTTAATAAAAGAACAAGAATAAAAGAATTGCTTAATTCAGATCCACAGGGCCAGGAAGTAACTGTAATGGGATGGGTTCGCACATTCAGAAACAACCAGTTTATAGCATTAAATGATGGTAGCACCAATAACAACCTGCAGGTAGTTGTTGCCTTGGGAAAATTCGAAGATGAACTATTAAAACGGATTACGACTTCATCATCATTGAAGGTAACGGGCAATATTGTTGCTTCATTAGGCAAGGGTCAAAAGATGGACCTTAATGCAACTTCGATTGAAATACTCGGTGATTGCGATGCTGAAAAATACCCGTTGCAACCAAAAAAACATTCACTTGAATTTTTAAGAGAGATTGCACACTTACGTTTTCGCACTAATACATTTGGGTCGGTATTTCGCATTCGTCATGCGTTGGCCTTTGCGGTTCATAAATTTTATAATGATAAGGGTTTTGTATACATGCATACCCCGATCGTAACAGGCAGCGATGCAGAAGGAGCCGGTGAAATGTTTCGTGTTACGACCTTGCCAATTGACAACCCCCCAAAGAATGAAGATGGCAGCATTAACTTCAAAGAAGATTTCTTTGGAAAACCCACCAATCTTACCGTTAGCGGGCAACTTGAGGGTGAACTAGCTGCTATGGCATTTGGCGAGATCTATACATTCGGCCCAACATTCCGCGCAGAAAACAGTAATACACCAAGACATCTTGCAGAATTCTGGATGATCGAACCCGAAATGGCCTTTTATGATCTTGAAGACAACATGAACCTTGCGGAAGAGTTTATCAAGTATATTATTAAACATGTAATGGAAAACAATCGTGAAGATCTGGATTTCCTTGCACAACGTCTGGCAGATGAAGAAAAACAATTACCACAGGATAAGAGAAGTGAAATAGGATTGATCGAAAAACTTGAATTTGTTCTCAATAATAATTTTGAAAGGATCACTTATACAGAAGCAATAGAAATTTTAAGAGAAAGCAATCACAATAAGAAAAAGAAGTTTCAGTTTCCAATCACCGGTTGGGGAATGGATCTTCAAAGTGAACACGAAAGGTATCTTGTAGAAAAACATTTTAAAAAACCCGTCATACTTTCTAACTATCCAAAAGAGATCAAGGCATTTTACATGCGGCAGAATGATGATG
>CBFGXP010000193.1:0-7615 GCA_965652775.1 uncultured bacterium | reverse complement strand
CATCCACAATAAGTGAATTTGAGCCATGGCAAATTTTGACCTTATCATTTTTATTCCCACCTCGTATATCAATAACGTTAATTGCCCTGGTAGCAGCAGCTGTGCAGCCGTTTGCATCAGTGACTGTTACAGTATAAACTGTATTTGTTAATGGATTTACGGTTATTGTTGATCCTGTTGCACCGTTTGACCAATTGTATGAATAAGAGGG
This sequence comes from uncultured bacterium, assembly GCA_965652775.1. Taxonomy (GTDB): domain Bacteria; phylum Bacteroidota; class Bacteroidia; order Chitinophagales; family Chitinophagaceae; genus VBAS01. The sequence goes on along the minus strand of CBFGXP010000193.1, from coordinate 7,404 downwards.
AGTGCCAGCGGTTGCAACAGCGGTCAATGTTATTGAAGATGCCGGAGCATATCCTACATAGACCGTATTTGCCAAAACACCTGACGGCAAAGCGAATGCATCTGCAACAGAAACAATGGGCGAGTTGATTACAACAGTTGTCTGGCATGTAATAGCATTTCCCCAATCATCTGTTGCGGTCCAGGTAATGGTACTGGTACCGGCGTTGAAGGTCCCACTTGCATTATTAGTGTTACCCGCCCTTTGAGTGGCCCCGCTGATCACATAACTATATTTTACCAGATCACAATCATCCGTTGCGGTGAACAAAGGAATTGTATAGGTATTACTGGCATTTGTACAAAGCGGCGCGACAACAGGACAATTTGTGATGGTTGGCTTTGTCCTGTTTTCAAAAATATACCTGGTGAAAACGGGATAATGATCTGAAGTAGTACCTGCATAATTTGAAACAAGGCTCGTAACGTCAGTAAGAATACTGGCAGTGGAAGGCATATAATAAGGCGCCATATCATTTGATACGATCACATGATCAATGACATCATTAAAGCTTACAGTTGATTTCTTGCCGGCAAGACTTAACGGCAATGTTAAGGCTGAGAAATTAACCGCATCATTTGTAAATGCGGAGTAAGAAGTAATTGGTGGAGTGATACCCGCTGTAATGGTAAGATCGAGATCATCATTATAATCTCCAAGAATTATCACATTATCATTTGCATAATTCTGTTGCAATGTATAATGTAACGTATCACTTCCTCTTTTTCTTCTGTCGTATGATGTGGCAGTAGGAGAGGTATTTGCTTTTCCGTGTACTAAAACGAATTTTATATTCCTGGTGATACAGTTCAATGTTACATCGGCTGATAACATGAATGGAAAGCGACCACTTGCAAAATAATTATATGCGGGGTTCGCAATATCAGCAGGGGTATTTATTCCTGCTGACAGAAGTGCTGTTGTACTTACATTACTTAACACAGAAGTTTTATAAATGAAGGCAAGTTTTTGCGCTTCTGCCAACGCCGTTGGTGGATTTACAGTGGTATTCGTATGCGACCCATAATTGCTGATCACATAACTGTACCCAGGCATCATGCTGACTATATTTGCCAGCCTGGCTTCACTTACAATTTCTGATAACGCATACACATCGGCATTCAATGATTGTAAAATTGTTCTTACATTTTGTTCCTGCAGCATGTCATTAGCAGGCTCCATCGATGCACTTCCAAACCATTCAATGTTCCAGTTCACTACTTCCAATGTTGTTGCAGGATCGATGCTTGAACCCGCAAGATTAACGGCAGTATTCAAACTACCGGATGCTATTGAGATGTTTCCGGTAAAATTCTGATTGTTTTGAATTGGTGCAAACCGGACATACACTGTTTTAGTAATATTATTTGCTTCAGCAATTGTATAAAGCAACGAAGAGCTAAAAGTTATTCCATCCTTTGATAAACTGAAAGCCCCTGTTGCGGTCAGCGTTATATTATTTGTAAGATCGTTACCGGTAAGTGAAAATGTTTTATCAACCGTTGTGCCACCTGCAGCATAAGCAAATTGAATATCAGTTGTGCTTACAGTGATACTTGGTGGCGGTGGAGTTGGTGAATTGCCCAGGCTGATATCATCCAGCGTCCATCTTGCGCCTTCATCATCATCCGACACATACACAAATGCAAAATGCACATTGGGTTGCTTGAAAGCTGACAGGTTAATATTTTCTGACAGTGTCCAGATGTTTGATGTTTGTGAAGGGAACTTTCCATTTATATCTGTCCATGTGGCTAATGTAGGATCGCCACTTACATAATTCGTAGATACTTTTAATTGTAAAGGTTGTCCGTTAAAAGCTGTACGGCTCCAGAAAGAAAGCAACGGGAAATTAGTTCCTGTTAAATTGAATGAGGGAGAAATCAGCCAATCCACGTTCGGTACGTTGGTTCCATTTGCAAAGCCATTAATCTGTACCGCATTTGGAAATGGTGCCGTGCCTGCAGGTGCCGAAGGATCTCTTCCAAAAGTTGTACAAGCCCAGGTAATTGCACCGGTAACACTGAATTGAGTAAACCCATCAGTTAAACCAGAGGTACATGTTTGGAAATTGGCTACGTATAAATTAATTCCGGTTGTAAAGGTCCATGTTGCGTTTCCCGTAATACCTGCAAATGGATTTCCTTCGAGATCTGTTATGGCCGAGTTATCTATTTCAACATAATAAGCTGTGTTAACTTCAAGTGTATTTAATGCAATGTTTATGATGGAAGAAGCTATGGTTACTGCGTCAGATGTAATATTGATCGTTTGGTAAATGCTGTTGTCTGATACACGGCGGATCCTGATATTTCCCGTTCCTTTCCTAACATCTTCAGTAAATTGTACCGATGGGGAAATATTTATTGGAAGATTTGTTGCCCCATTGATTGGAGTGAGAGAAACGATCGCCGGCGGAGTTACATCAACGGGGTTTGCTTCAATTGTAAGATCATCAATTCCCAGTCCGTCGTCACTACCGGACGCATTAAAATCATTCCAGCGGATCAGGAATACTGCGCCATTTGGTATAGACAGATCTCTTAAAGTATAAGTGATAGAAGTTTTATTTCCGGCAGCATTACCATCTTTTGCACCGATCCCAAGTGTAACTGGTGCAATAAAATCAAGACTGGTAACCTCGGTCCATGTACCGGTTGTAAGTGAGGTTGCATTTAAACTATACTGAAAAGATAATTTGTCGGGTCTTGATTCAGCTCCCAGGCGCCATTGTTCACCCGTGTATGAGATCTTTAGTTTAGTAATTGTAGTGCCGGAGTTGTTTTGAATTTGTGCACCGATCGTTGATATTAAACTTCCTGATTGTAAAGTACCGAATGCCCTTTCAGTATTTGAAGCCGCGCCAAAACTATACGTATCACCCGCCGTAGAGGATCCTGTTCCTGCAGTATAAGTTGTATTTGCAGAGGACCCTGTTTCATTCAGTAACCATCCGATTGGAAGAGTTGAAGAAGAACCCGTATTTGCCAACGAATTAAAATCCTGTGAATAGGTATTTACTAATAAAATATATGGGTTGGGGGGTAAGTCATTGTCGTTTAGATTTATTGATGCAGAAGCGGTGCCAATCGTAGCCGGGCTCGTTGCACCATTTAATGTTATTTGAATGGTTTCCGTTCCTTCAATATCGGGATCATCATTCACATTTAGATTGATAGTCGCAGTTGTACCATTTTGTGCTATCGTTACAGTTCCTGCTTCAGGGTTTGTATAGTCAGTATTGAATGTTGCTGTACCGGAAAAACTATACGTTACAGTAATACCGCCAGGCGGCGCAGCTGATGAAAGATTTATAGTAAACGTGCCATTAGTTGATGGTTCGGCAGCATTTACTCCTGCCATGACAGAAACAGATAAAACAGGTGGACCCGAACATGGGTTTAATGCTGTTGCAGTATTCCTGGGGGTTGGTAAGCCTGCTACAAAATCAGCAGCATTGTTGGAATTATCCGTACAACCGGCTGCTGCCCGCAATACAGCATTTGTATTTGACGGGGCAGGAGTAGCACCACTACCTTCAAAACAATTTGCTGTAGTTCCAAAACCAACTAAGTCGACAACCGTTACACCAGCTGGACAACTTGTTCCTGATGTAATTAAAATGTTTGTATTCAACAACGCCACTTTTCCGGCAGTTGCACTCATTGCTATCGTTCCACTTGCGTCTGGAGTTGGAAGGACTGTTGTACCTCCGGCACCCAAGGCTTCCTGGATCAGGTAGTATTGGCCAGGAGCAAGTGTAACATTTGTCAGATCGGTCTTTTGCCAGGAAGTACCAGTAGCAGAAGCGTATTGTACCGACCAGCCAGTAAGAGTAACTGGTGATGTTCCCCGGTTAAAGATTTCAATAAAATCATTCGTATAAGTGGCACCGGCGTTTCCACCACCACCATAAACCTGGCTTATAACAACCTGCGAGCTTGATGTTTTGTGGATTATCACTAAAAAAATAAAGGACAATAAAAAATGCAGTTGAAATTTTCTCATTGCAAGAAGCAGTTTAGTTTTCAAAAAAGAATTTAAAGAATAAGAAGTGAATTAAATAGGAAAGATAAATTTAGTTCTATTCAACATTCAGGACGTTGAAGCCGTATAAAATATTTATTAATACTCGTAGAACTACTAATTGTTGACACTTTAATTTTCATTTATTCTGAAATCGATCACCCGAAGCTGAAGGGTTTTATTACCGTTCCACTCATTGTCATCAATTTTAAAAACAATATCAAGCGGTTTATTGGTTTGCAGTAAATGAAATTTATCCGCCATTTTAAAACCAATGCCGGTAAAAACGATATTATTTTGTTTCAAAGAGAATTTTATATGTTCTTCTTTTACAATTTTTGAATAACCGGTGTTCAAAACTTTTTTTACAACAAAAACAGGACGGAGATTTTCGGGTCCGAATGGTTCCATTTGCTGAAGAATATTATAGAATGGCCATTGTATGTCACTAAAATTTATTTCTGCATCAATAATAATTTCTGGTATCAATAGTTCAGGATGTATTGTAGCAGCAACTATTTCTTCAAACTTATTTCTGAATGCTTCTATCTTATCCAGTTCTAATGTTAATCCAGCTGCAGCAAAGTGACCACCGTATCCGATCAGGTGTTCCCTGCAGGCATGAACTGCTTCATATAAATTAAAACCTGGAACGCTGCGTGCACTGCCGGCGGCAAATTCACCACTCTGTGTCAATACGATCGTTGGCCTGTGATAATGTTCGATCAATCTCGATGCAACGATGCCTACAACTCCTTTATGCCAGCTTGATTTGAAAACAACAGTTGATTTCCTGTCAAGCCATTCATTGTTTGCGCTGATCAGCGTTAACGCTTCGCCGGTAATATTTCCATCAGCTTCTTTTCTGTCAGTGTTATCGCTATGCAGCATTTCGGCATAGTGTAATGCTTCGTCGTATGTTTCTGCAATGAACATTTGCACTGCTTTTCTTGCGTCATCCATTCTTCCTGCAGCATTCACTCTGGGTGCTATCATGAAGACAAGATTGTTGATATGCAATTCTTTTTTTAGTCCGCTTAGAAATCCCAGTGCTTTTATCCCATTATTCGGATTTTCATTTGCCTTTTTTAAACCGTAATAAGAAAGTATGCGGTTTTCTCCTGTCATTGGGACAATATCAGCGGCAATTGCAGTAGCCACCAGATCCAGGTTTTCAAAAACGTCTTCATCGCTTAATTCAAATTGAGGGGCGAGGGCAGAGATCAATTTGAATCCTACTCCGCATCCGCATAATTCTTTGTATGGATAGTTGCAGTCTTTTTGCTTCGGGTTCAAAATTGCAGCTGCCGGCGGTAATTCCTCGTCGGGCAAATGGTGATCACAAACGATAAAGTCAATTCCAAGATCCCTGGCGTACTGAATTAATTCAACAGATTTTATTCCGCAATCGAGAGAAACAATCAGCGTAAACCCATTCTCGTTGGCAAAATCAATTCCCATTTTGCTCACGCCATAACCTTCACGATAACGATGCGGGATATAAAAATCAATTTCCGGATGAATTTTTTTTAGAAACCTGAACATGCTTGCAACAGCCGTAGTTCCATCTACATCATAATCGCCAAACACCAGTATTTTCTCATTGTTATTGACTGCCCTGATGATCCTTTCAACTGCTTTATCCATATCCTTCATCAACCAGGGATCATGAAGGTCACCCAACCCGGGACGAAAGTATTGTTTTGATTGCTCAAAGGTTTCAATTCCCCTTTGTACAAGGATATCACAGATCACCGAAGATATTTTAAGTGACTGTTGAAGCAGATTGGACTTTTGTTTGTCAGTAGTTAATATTTTCCATCTTCTGTCCATCGAATTAAAGTCGAAAATTAAACCTTAATATTTTCTATTGATCACAAAATTGACCAGGTCTTCAAGGCCTTTTCGTGAATCATCATCTGGAAACTGATAAAGAATATCTTTTGCTTGTCTATAAAATTCGTTCATTTTATCCGTCGCGTATTGAATGCCGCCGGAATTTGTGACGAGCTCGGCAACTTTTTTTACTTGTGTCGAGTCGTTGTTTTTGTTTTTTATGATGTATATAATTTCTCTTTTTGTTTCTTTATCACAATTCTTTAAAGTGTAAATCAGAGGCAGCGTTAACTTTTTTTCTTTGATATCATTACCTGTCGGTTTGCCGATCTTATCACTTGCATAATCAAAAAGATCATCTTTGATTTGAAACGCCATGCCAACATTTTCACCAAATGACCTCAGCTTTTCGGTATTTTGTTCGTCATTAGAAGATGACCATGCTCCGGCGGCGCATGCTGATGCCAACAGCGAAGCGGTTTTATTGCGTATGATATCATAGTATATCTCTTCTTGTATTGAAAGTGTCCTTGCTTTTTCCAGCTGAAGCAATTCTCCTTCGCTCATTTTTCTAACGGCATCGGAAAGTATGTGGAGGATCTTGTAATCATTGTTATCAAGAGATAAAAGGAGTCCTTTTGCAAGCAAATAATCACCGATCAAAACAGAAGCTTTGGTTTTCCATAAAGCATAAACGGAAAAAAAACCTCTTCGTTCAGCTGAATCATCCACAACGTCATCATGCACAAGAGTAGCAGTATGTAATAATTCGACTAGTGAAGCTGCCCGGTAAGTGCTTTCCGTAATTGATCCGCAAAGACGGGCCGAGAGCAACACAAACATCGGGCGAAGTTGCTTCCCTTTCCTTTTTACAACATACCGCATGATACGATCTAGAAGCGGTGCATTGCTCTTCGCAGCTTCTTTAAACCTGACTTCAAAGGTTTTAAGTTCATTTTCGATTAGTGATGTCGGTAAGTTCATTTTAAATACGGGGCAATATACGCATCAAAAAAATATTGCTATCATATGGTATAACCAGGTTGTTCCCCTTTTTTGTAGAACAAATTCTACAATGATTTCCACTTAAATAAATCGCATAAAAATTTGGTTTTTAAGCATCAATTTATATTTTTGCGTTAAATTTGGACATTCGAATTCTCTTATCAAAATCTAACTCTCAGTTATGGCAAGCAAAAAGTACATTTTACTGGCTGGCATTATATGTCTGCTGGCATCAGGAAGTTATGGTCAGGTAGGCGCAAGCTATGATGTAAAAGATTCTTCCCTTATCCCTTCGAAGCGAATGCCTCAGCATTCAGAGTTCCTAAATGGAACTTACAATTTTCCAGCTAAACCACGTAATCAATGGGAATTAGGATTAAAAGTTGGTGCATTAACCGTTAGTGGTGATGTTCCTTCTGTTTTTCCTACGCTTGGTTTTGGCGCACATGTTAGAAAAGCATTTGGATATGTATTCTCGCTGCGTCTTGAATATTTGTA
>CBFGXP010000192.1:0-7624 GCA_965652775.1 uncultured bacterium | reverse complement strand
CAGCAAATTTACCACGACCACCGGTTTGTTTTTTCAATGTCTCACGATGTTCAACAGTATTCTGGAAGGCTTCTTTATAAGCAACCTGCGGCGCACCCTGGTTTACTTCAACTTTAAATTCCCTTTTCATCCTGTCAACGATGATCTCAAGATGTAATTCTCCCATACCTGAAAGAATTGTTTGACCAGTTTCCTCATCCGTTTTTACACGCAATGTTGGATCCTCTTCGATCAATTTTGCAATGGCCATACCCATTTTATCCACATCAGCTTGAGTTTTTGGTTCAACAGCCAAAGAAATTACCGGCTCAGGAATAAACATGTTTTCGAGAACGATCGGATGATTCTCGTCACACAGTGTATCACCTGTTTTAATTTCTTTAAATCCAACTGCTGCTGCAATATCACCTGCTTCAATAAAATCAATTGGATTTTGTTTGTTGGCAAACATTTTCATTATTCGACTGATACGTTCTTTCTTTCCACTTCGTACATTCAACACGTAAGAACCTGCATCAAGATGACCCGAATAACAACGGAAGAATGCAAGTCGACCAACAAATGGATCGGTCATGATCTTAAAGGCAAGCGCAGCAAAAGGTTGCTTTGCATCTGGCTGACGTATCATTTCTTCTCCCGTATTAGGATCAGTTCCTTTAATACCTTCCACATCCAGTGGCGAAGGAAGATAACGGCAAACGGCATCAAGGGCTGTTTGCACTCCTTTATTTTTAAAAGAAGAACCACAGAGCATTGGTACGATCGTCATATCGATTGTTGCCTTGCGGACTGCCTCATGTATCTCATTCTCACTGATCGAATCAGGATTATCAAAAAACTTTTCTAATAATTTATCATCATATTCAGCAACTGCTTCTACCAATTGAGCTCTCCATTCTTTTGCTTCTTCTAACATATCAGCGGGAATGTCAATCTCATCAAAAGTCATCCCTTCTGTTTCCATGTGCCATACTATACCTTTCATCTTAACCAGGTCAACTACTCCTTTGAAATCATCTTCAGCACCAATCGGAAGTTGTAAAGGCACAGCTTTAGAACCAAGCATCTCACGAACCTGTTTTACCACGTTCAAAAAATCCGCGCCTGCACGATCCATTTTATTTACAAAACCAATACGGGGAACATTATAACGATTGGCCTGGCGCCATACAGTCTCAGATTGCGGCTCCACACCATCCACAGCAGAGAATAAAGCGATCAAACCATCCAATACCCTCATTGAACGTTCTACTTCTACGGTAAAATCAACGTGCCCTGGAGTATCAATGATGTTGAAATAATAATTTTTAGTATTTGCATCCGCCTTTCCTTTTACTGTTGGAAAATTCCACTGACAGCTAACGGCTGCGGAAGTAATCGTAATTCCTCTTTCCTTCTCCTGCTCCATCCAATCGGTTGTAGCGGCGCCATCATGCACCTCCCCGATTTTATGGATCATACCCGTATATCGAAGGATACGTTCTGTCGTAGTTGTTTTGCCGGCATCAATATGGGCGGCAATTCCGAAGTTTCTTTGAAATTTTAAGTCTGCCATGTGATTTTTTCCTTTATAATTTGGAGGCGCAAAAGTAGGAATAAAAACTCAGCATTCAAGGAATTACGAGCAGGAAGTTTTCCAGATTGTTTCTCTTAAAATCAGTTATTTAATTCATCCTAACAATCTTTTTCTAAAAACAAAAGCCACCCGAATGGATGGCTTCCGTTAGTCAAATTTCCCAGTTATACTTTAAAGTGGGCAAATGCTTTATTTGCTTCTGCCATACGGTGTGTATCTTCTTTCTTTTTAAACGCAGAGCCTTCACCTTTTGCTGCTGCTACTATTTCAGCTGCAAGTTTATCAGACATACTACGACCATTTCTTTCGCGGCTGTAGCGAATAAGCCATTTCATGCTTAATGAAATTTTTCTATCAGGCCTAACTTCAGTCGGGATCTGGAAAGTAGCACCACCAATACGACGGCTACGAACTTCAACAGCGGGTGTAATGTTTGCCAACGCCTTTTTCCAAACATCATATCCTTCTTCACCTGTTTGTTTTGCTACCTTGGAAAGAGCATCATAGAAAGTGTTAAATGAAGTACTTTTCTTCCCGCTCCACATAATGTTGTTTACAAAACGGGTTACCATTTTGTCATTGAATTTGGGATCGGGTGCTAAGGGTAATTTTTTTGCTTGTGCTTTACGCATCGCTGATTATTTTGATTTAAGGATTTCGCTGATTTATTTTCCGTGAAATCCATTTATTAATCCTTGAAATCTGTGTTTACTTTTTTACTTTTTCTCTTTTAGTGCCGTATTTAGAACGGCTCTTTTTGCGGTCTTTTACACCTGCAGTATCCAATGAACCACGTACAATGTGATAACGTACTCCCGGTAAGTCTTTCACACGACCACCACGGATCAGTACGATTGAGTGCTCCTGGAGATTGTGACCTTCACCCGGGATATAAGCAATCACTTCTACTTTATTTGTCAAACGGACTTTTGCAACTTTTCTAAGAGCAGAGTTTGGTTTCTTTGGAGTAGTTGTATAAACCCTTGTGCAAACGCCGCGACGTTGTGGACAGCTATCCAAAGCCCTTGATTTGCTTTTTGCTTTAATGATTTCTCTTCCTTTGCGAACTAACTGTTGAATTGTAGGCATTCTTGGAACCTTTTAAATTGCTCCGGGGTTTATTTCCCGAAGGGGGGCAAAGGTAATGGCCAATAGCTTAAAAACCAAAAAACAAATCTCAAATTCCAAAGTTTTTACAGGCCTCTCAGAAACAAAAATCCCGATGCTTTAACCACCGGGATCTGGAATATTTTATTATCCGGTTTTATGATTTAAACTCTCCACATCCACTGATACTTATCCTCCCGCAAGCCTTCGCGAATCTCGGTCATCCAGGACTTTAAGGTCGGGCCAGCTTTCCATTTATCAACATCAAAATTCATTACAAAGTCTTTATACTTAAGTTCTTTGATCAATGAAATTGTTGCCGCAGTTCCAGTTCCAAAAGCTTCAACATGTTTGCCTTGCTTATAGGCATCGATAATTTCATGAATGCTGATCGGTCTTTCTTCAACTTCATAACCCATATCTGTCAGCAAAGTCATTGCACTTTGACGGGTTACGCCATCAAGAATTGTCCCGCTTGAAAGGTCAGGAGTCAATGCTTTATTATCAATAATGAAAAAAATATTCATGGTACCACATTCCTGCACATAATTGTGTTCAAATGCATCGGTCCAAAGCACCTGGTCATATCCCTGCTTTTTTGCTTGCGCAGTTGCATACATTGCTGCGGCGTAGTTACCGGCTGCTTTTGCATAGCCAACACCGCCTTCCACAGCTCTTACATATTTCTCTTCAACATAAATGCGCATAGGTGCGGCATAATAAGGCCCGGTTGGACTTAGTATAATCAGAAACTTATAATTATCGGAAGGCCTTACACCAATTATCTCATCGGATGAGAACATTACGGGTCGTATATATAGCGAATAATCATGTTTTTGCGGTATCCAGTTTTTATCTAACTCGATTAGTTTTCTCATTCCCTCCATAAATAACTCCTCAGGGAGAGTTGGCATTTGCATTCGCGCAGCAGAAATATTAAACCGCTTGAAATTTTCATGTGGTCTAAAAATAAATGCTTCTCCTTTCTGATTTTTATAAGCCTTGATCCCTTCAAAAATTGCCTGGCCATAATGAAATACTGCAGCTGATGGACTTAACAGTAATGGTTGGTATGGTTTGATCTCGACATTTCTCCACTCGCCTCCTTCAAAATCCGCCTCTAACATATGGTCAGTAAAAAAATGACCAAAAGGAATATTGTCAAGATTTATATCCTGCAACTTGCTTCTTTCTGCTTTGATAATGTTTATGTCCATACTTGCAATCATAATTGTTTACATTTGATGCACAAAGAAACAAAAAAAACTAACACCTATTTGTAGTCTTTTCATGAGCCTCAATACAATTAAGTTTGATACAACAGATATTGCCCTTCTTTTTAAAAATTCATTGGTGGAAATCGATACTGAAAAGCAAGTTTTACCATTAGGCAATGGTAATAGCGACCCGATAGCTATCGGGTGGAAATACCTTGGAGAAAATAAAAAGAATGTCCTTGTTGTAGTTCGTTACCCTGGTGTTATGCATATACCGGATAAGCAATTATCCTTTCTGACCAAATTGTTAGCTGCATGTAATTTGAATGTTGCAGATGTAGCAATTCTCAATTTCCATCAACACCGTTCGCCAGACTTTGAGAAAATCATAGATCATTTTAAACCCAAAGTCGTTTTGCTATTTAACATAGAACCCGGCGAATTTGGGATGCCAATATTATTTCCTCAATTCCAGGTGCAAGGCTATAAAGATGCAGTGTATGTATCATCCCCATCTTTAGAAGTTATCGAGCCAGATAAAGCATTAAAAGGTAGTGTATGGGTTTGTCTTAAAAAGGTATTTAACTTATGAGATTGATTTTTGCAAGCAATAACCAACATAAAATTCAGGAGTTAAAAGCTTTTGCTGGAAATGAATCCGATAACTATCGGATTGAGATTGTTTCATTAAAGGATGCAGGTATTGATATTGATATTCCTGAACCTCATGACACACTTGAAGAAAACGCTTCTGCAAAATCATGGACGATCTATAGGCTGACAGGCAATGATTGTTTTAGCGAAGACACCGGATTAGAAATTGAAGCATTAAATGGAGAACCGGGCGTAAAAAGTGCACGGTATGCCGGCGAAGAAAGATCTTTCAAAGACAACATTGAAAAAGTGTTAGATAAATTGGTGAATAAGCCGAATAAAAAAGCCCGGTTCAGAGCTGTTATTTCATTAATAATTGACGGCAATGAAACTCAATTTGAAGGCATTTGCCAGGGTAAAATAAATGACCGCCCCCCTGGGAACGGAAGGTTTCGGTTATGACCCGATTTTTTTATCCCGGATGGGAGCAACCGAAGTTTTGCTGAAATGTCGATTGAAGAAAAGAATCAATTTAACCATAGAACTAAGGCGGCTGCCAAATTGGTCGCATTTTTGCAAAACATGAATGCAAACTCCACAAATTGAACGCCTCAAGCAACCATAATATCACCGAAATCGACTTAATCCAGGGATGTATTAATGGCGAGAGGCGAATGCAGGAAGAGCTATATAGCAGATTTAGTCCAAAAATGTACGCAGTTTGCATGCGTTATGCAGGCAACGGCGATGATGCCCAGGATATATTGCAGGATGGCTTTGTAAAAATTTATAAAAACCTTAGCCGTTTTCGCGGTGAGGGTTCGTTTGAAGGTTGGATAAGGAGGATCTTTGTAAACACTGCGATCGAACATCTGCGCCGTAAAACTTACCTTAAACCGATTGCTGAGAAAGAAGAAAACACCATCGCGTATAAGGAAAAAACAGCTCTTGACAGGTTAGGTGAAAAGGACATCATGAATTTGATAAGGCAACTTTCACCAGGCTATCGAACCGTATTCAACTTGTATGTAGTAGAAGGCTATACTCACAAAGAGATCGGTGATATTTTAGGAATCAGTGAAGGAACCAGTAAGTCACAATTAGCAAGAGCAAGAATGATTCTGCAGGACATGGTGATAAGTTTTTTGGATGAGAAGGATAGAAAACAGAAAGTAGAATGAACTCCGGGTTACAAAAAAGACTGTATGATATGGAAGTAATGCCGCCGGAAGCGGTGTGGGAGAAACTTTCTCTAAACATTGATGAGATAAACAAAGATAATACACTGTCGAAAAGAATAGTGAATGTCGAATTAGCTCCACCAGTTGATGTATGGGAAAAAATAGATTCTACAATCAACGTTGTTGAAAAAAAACAACCGATCAGCAGGGGAATTGTAATTAATTTCAAAAGGCTTGCAGCTGCAGCAATATTTATAGGGATAATAATTAGTGCATGGTTTATATTTAGGAATATTGACGAAAGGTCTTCAGGACTGGTAATTCAAACTCCCAATGAGGAAACGACTAAGCCAGATTCAAACGTCACCGAGCCTAAATCTGACGATATAAAACAACCTGAAATCCCTGCCTCGCCGACGCTTGCCTCTTTAACTCCTCAATCACCGACCGCTAAGAATAAAAAAAAGGGGACAGAAATAAGAACAGCACAATTGGTAAAAAGTCAATTGGCTGTATTGAATAATACTCCGCATGGCAAGAGCTTTGACCAACCGATCGATGACCTTTCCAATGTAACGGCCGACCAGCATTACTTAACTATGGTAAACTCTAACGGACGATTGGTAAAGATCCCGGCTCAGCTGGCCCATCTTGCTCCGCATCTCCAGGATAAGCCTATCTCTGAAGATATCTATGAAATAATGTTCGGCGAAGGCACTTATTGGAAAGAAACGATGAATGAATGGCGAAGAAAGGTCGCTTCGATGCCCGTTTCTTCAGGTGATGCTTTTACAAGTTTTATAGAATTGTTGAAAACTGTTCAGGATAAATAACTGTTTGCTTACTTTTAGTGAAACATTTTTAGATGGCAAGGATAAAAATCGATTTGCCAGCACAATTTCCCTTCACTGCAACTGTCCCTGTAAGAATTACTGATATAAATTTTGGTGGCCATGTTGGCAATGACACTATTCTTTCAATTGTTCATGAAGCAAGAGCCCAGTTCTTTACGCATTGTGGTTATACCGAATTAGATTTCGCCGGTGCAGGTACAATTATGAGTGATGTTGCGATCGAATACAAAAACCAAATATATTATGGCGACAGTATTTTGGCATCTGTGGCAGTTGGGGAGATCACAAAAGTGGCTTTTGATCTGTTTTATAAACTTGAAAAAAGATCTGCAGAGGGCAAATTAATACCGGTTGCTTTTGCCAAAACATGGATGGTTTGCTACGACTATGATAAAAAGAAAGTAGCTGCAATACCTGACAAAGCAATTGAAAAAATCAAAGGTCTGTAGGTTCAGCATCAGTGTTCCAGATTTTCCAGTTCTCTTCTGCCTGCAAAACGAGCATATCAAAACCATTTTGAATTGAAGCGCCTTGCTCCTCTCCTTTTTTTAGAAAAAGTGTTTTTGCAGGATTATAGATCAGGTCAAAAAGAAAATGTTCTGGAGTAAGAAATTCGTAAGGAATCGGCGGCGCTTCGACAACATTCGGAAACAATCCTAAGGGAGTTGTGTTCACGATCAATTTATATTTAGAAATAACGCTTTTTGTTAACTGCTCATATGAATAACTATCTGCTGAAGGTTTCCGCGAAACTTTTTTATACTTAATATCGAATTTATCAAAAATATATTTTACTGCTTTAGCAGATCCGCCGGTGCCAAGAATAAGTGCATTGGAATGAAGAAAAGGATTCCATTTCTTTTTCAGGGATTTCTCAAAACCTGCTATGTCGGTATTATATCCGTATAATTTGCCATTCTTTATCTTAATACAATTACAAGCTTTGATCTTTTTAACTACTGCTGAAGATTGATCAAGAAATGAGATCACTTTTTCTTTATAGGGGATAGTCACATTTAATCCCTCCAGTCCGGGCAAGGAGAGTATCTTTTTTAGTTCATCAATAGATGCTATGGGAAAATTTTCATATGTGCA
>CBFGXP010000191.1:0-7647 GCA_965652775.1 uncultured bacterium | reverse complement strand
TTTGGGAAAGTGATCCCAGCGGAATTCAAATTGGTATTGCTGCAAGAGGATTGAGTCCTAACCGCAGTTGGGAGTTCAATGTTCGTCAGAATGGTTATGATATTGCGGCCGATCCTTTCGGTTATCCTGAGGCCTATTACAATCCGCAACTACAGGCGGTACAACGAATCGAAATTGTTCGTGGCCAGGGTTCATTGCAGTATGGCCCGCAGTTTGGCGGTATGGTAAATTATATATTAAGAAACGGAAGCGGGATCAATAAGCCATTTGAGTTTGAAACACAGCAAACAGTTGGAAGTAATGCCTTATTCAATTCTTATAATGCAATTGGAGGAAAAACTGAAAAGTTTCATTACTATACTTTTTTCGATCACCGCAATGGTGATGGCTGGAGAAATAACAGTCGCTATTTTACAAATGCAGGTTTTGGAACCTTCACTTATCATTTCACCCCGAAATTTTCTTTATCAGCCGAGGTGATGCATTCACATATTCGCAGTCAGCAGCCCGGTGGTTTAACGGATATACAAATTCAGCAGGATGCTCAGCAAAGTTTCCGTAGCCGCAATTGGTTTGATATTACATGGACAACACCTGCTTTGATCGCAAACTACCAGTTTAATGAAAATACAAGATGGAATACAAAGTTGTTTGCAACGATCGGCGACCGCAATAGTGTTGGTTACCTGCAATCAATCACAATAAAGGATAGTATCAATCCTGCTACAGGTGAATATAATAACCGTGTGCTGAATATTGATCAATACCGTAATTATGGTTTGGAGAGCCGCATCATCACAGATTATCATTTGGGTAGAATGTCCAATACGTTGTCCGGAGGTATTCGTTTATACACTGGTACTACACATCGCAGGGCTGATGGTAAAGGAACAACAGGAACTGATTATGACATGACGGTGATCGGCAATTATCCAAGGGATGTTGAATTTGTTTCCAATAACATGGCAGCATTTGTAGAAAATATTTTCCGTATTTCAGAAAAATTTATCATTATTCCGGGTATCCGTTATGAGTGGCTGGAAGGTGAAGCTTCAGGCCGTAACGGTTATACATCGACAGGCGCAGAAATCATTTTACAAAATATCAAACGGAGCAGAAGCTTCCTGCTTGCTGGCGTTGGTACCGAATTTCATGTTACGAAAACCACTGAATTGTACGGAAACATAACACAGGCTTACAGACCGATCCAGTTTGCAAATTTGCAGGCTCCTCCAACAACAGATGTAGTTGATCCTGACCTGGAAGATGCGAAAGGATATAATTTCGATCTTGGATATCGTGGAAAGCTGAAAGACTTTTTCCAATTTGATGTAAGTGGCTATTATTTGCAATACAACAATAGGATCGGTACAATTACTGTTACCGGTACGCCTTCATATAGATTGATTACTAATGTTGGCAGCAGCACAAGCAAGGGGATAGAAAGTTACATCGAGTTCAACCCGGTTCGCGCATTTACAGATAACAAGAAGGCCGACCTTATCATTTTTGGTTCTTACGCTTATACGCATGCCAGGTATAGCGGTGATCATAAAGATGCCAATACCAAAGGCAAGAAAGTTGAAAATGCACCGGAACATATTTTCCGCGGAGGCTTATCTGCAGGTTATAAAGGTTTTTTAGTGACAGCGCAGCTTAGCCATGTTGGCGAAACCTATAGTGATGCCAATAACACCGCTATTCCAACCGCAAACGGCAACAATGGATTGATACCTTCTTATGTTATCACCGATCTTACTGCCACTTACAAATTTTCAAAAGGTCTTAATATAAAAACCGGTATCAATAATTTATTCGATGAAAGATATTTCTCCCGCCGTGCCGGTGGTTACCCTGGTCCCGGGGCATTACCCGGTGATGGGAGAACATTTTTTATAAGTGTAGGAGCGAAACTGTAAATAATTTTTTCTGATTAGTAATTACAAAGCTGTTGTTATACACAACAGCTTTTTTACTATACATGACCTTTCTCAATTCATCACATGATTCATAACCGAAATGCTGTCATTTATTTGTAAAAGAAATTTTCCTCATTGTTTCATGACATAATCATGATAAATAAAATTCTTTGCTAAAGAATCTTTGTGTCCGAATAAAACGAATTATGAGAAAGATTTTAACTGCTGTTTTGAGTTCTTTAATAGCGATGAGCTTATCAGCACAGGAAGACACAACTAAAGCAAAGGAATTACCTGAAGTAGTAGTAACAGGGCAGTACAAAGCTCAATCTGCAAAAGCTTCGGTGTACCAGGTACGCAGCATTCCGAAAGACAGGATCCAAAAACAAGGTGCGACCAAATTGCAGGATGTATTAAGTAGCGAATTAAATATTCGCTTTACGCAGGATGTTGCTACCGGTGGGTCTGATATTACAATGATGGGATTAAAAGGCCAGAATGTAAAGATCCTGGTCGACGGCTTACCGATGACAGGCAGGCAGGGCACATCCAATGAAATAAACATCAATCAAATTGATATAAACACTATTGAACGAATTGAAATAGTGGAAGGCCCGATGTCCGTGGTATACGGTGCCGATGCGTTAGCAGGCGTTATCAATATCATTACAAAGAAAGCAGCTGCAGAAAAATTTTCAGTTACTGCAAGAATACATGAAGAATCGGTCGGCAGTGAGTATGGCATTGAGCAAGGCATCCACAACCAATATGCAGGCTTTAGCTACCGTGTAAAAAATTGGGAGCTCGGTGCCGGCTTCGGTCATAATTATTTTGGTGGCTGGAAGGATACAGCAGTGGGCAGAGAATTGGTGTGGCATAAAAAGGATCAATTACTTGCCAATGGGTTTATCGCTTATCATAAAAATAATTTCAACGTTCGTTATCGCATAGATGGCCTGGATGAGATCATCACGAACCCGGGGAATTTTCAAACATTTCCTGACCAGGTATCAGGCGACTATCTTGCTTATGACCAGGAATATCTTACAAACCGCGTCATGCACCAGGTGCAATCATCTTACTTTGTAAATAGTGATTTGAATTTTCAGCTGCAATCATCTTATTCCGATTATAGACGTCAGGTATTTTCTACAACAGTAAGCCAGGAAACTGGTAAAGTAAGTCTTGATATGGGAACCGGCCGGCAATCAATAGTTGATTTTACCGGGTTCACTTTAAGGGGTATTGTTTATTACAAATTATCAAAACAGTTTTCTTTTCAGCCCGGTATCGACATTAATCTTGATCGGGGCGAAGGGGAACGCCTGGCAGAAGGAAACAACAAAGTAAATGACTACGCCTTTTTCATTACATCCGAATTTACTCCTTCCTCAAAAATTAATATCAGACCCGGCATGCGCTTTATTAAAAATTCAGTGTATGATGCACCGCCGGTTGTTCCTTCACTAAATACAAAATTTGAACTTTCAAAAAATCTTGATCTGCGTTTGGCTTATGCAAGAGGCTTCCGTGCGCCGTCATTGCGTGAACTTTATTTTAATTTCTTTGACGCCAATCACCAAATTGTAGGTAATCCTGATCTTGAAGCAGAAACATCACACAGCTTTACAGGTTCTTTGAATTGGAAGAAGGCAACTGACAAAAAAGTAGTATACACGACAGTGCTTGCTGGTTTTTATAATAACGTAAAGAATTTGATCGATTATGCGGTTTCAGCCAATGATCCGAACGTTTTCATCCTTACCAATGTTTCTGACAGCAGAACGGCTGGCGCAAACCTGAGTACAATTGCCAAATACAAACATTGGAATGTTTCTCTTGGCGCTGGTTATACAGGATTTTATAATGACTATTCAGAAACAGATGAATCATTGGATCAACTACAATGGTCTTTTGAAGGAAATTCAACGATTGGGTATAGTTTCAGCAAGATCGGCCTTGATGTAAACCTGTTTTATAAATATACCGGCAAACGTCCTTATTATGCTATCAACAACAGTACGCAAAAGATAGTGCTTACAGAACAGGAAGGATATCACCTCGGAGATATTACTTTAAATAAAAAGGCATTCAAATATTTATCATTCAATGCCGGTATCAGGAATTTGTTTGATGTGGACAGGATTACCAGCACATATGCAGATGGTGGTACGCATGGCGCCGGCGGTACCCGCAATATTGCTACCGGTCGTTCATTCTTTGCAGGTGTAAGTTTCAATTGGAACAAAAAATAAAAATTATAACAAATCAAGTGATATATTATGAAGAATTCAATGAGAACCGGAATAGTTTTATCTCTCGCTGTGTTGTTCTTTGCAGCATGCCGTAAAAGAGATGCCCTTCCGCCCGACAACTATGTAGTGTTTGAAACAACATCACAAGGAATAGCCGCTTCTGAAAACTCCGTAGTTATAAAAGTAAGAGCACAAAGAGGCGTAACTGGTGATGTACCCGTCGTGATCAATCTTACCGAACAAGGTGTTGTATATGGTACAGATTATGCAACAATGCCAGCCGCTTCTGCAGGCAAAATTTCGCTGATCATCCCTTCAGGTAATAACGAAGCATCATTTACACTTACCAAAACTGCAGGTGCGTTGTTTGACGGCGATGAAAAAATAGTAGCTGATATTTTTAGTTCCGGCGCACCAGTGTTGATTGGTACAACGAAGCAGTTCACATTAAACTTTGGTGAATTGGTTGCGGCTGCAGCGACAACAACAATAAATGGCGGTGGAGTTACTTATCCAAATAAAGTGTTTATTGATTTGAGTGCAAACAGGCAATCAGCTGTCATCCGTACAGCATGGGACCTTGGTTTTTATACAGGCAATGAAGATTTCCGTGTGATCTTAAATTCTTCTTCAGCAATGATGGCAAAACAGCTTAATAAAAATGATCTTAATGCAGTATCCGCTGCAGATACCATTGGATTTTCATCTGAAGTTGCATTTAGCCAGGCCGCTCCCACTACTTCTTCACTCGCTTATATTGATTATCCCAATGGCGATCTTTCAAGAACTGCGATAGCGGCTATTTCAGCAACATCATCTGATAGCAAGGTGTATATTATAAACCGCGGTACAGGTGTTGGCAATCCTGCACCGGCAAGAGGATGGAAAAAGGTCCGCATCATCCGCAATACATCTGGTGGTTATACATTGCAGCATGCAGATATAGCAGCAACCAGTTTTTCTACTATCGATATTGCAAAAGATGATGTTTCTTTTTTTAAATATATTTCATTTGAAAATGGAGTAACCACGGTTGAACCTGCCAGGAAAAAATGGGATATCACATGGACTTATTTTTCGAATGTTACCAATTTTGGGGCAGGCGAAGTGCCTTATCTTTTCCAGGACATCATTTTAATAAATCGCAATGTACAGGTGGCTAAAGTGATGGTAGCAACAAAGGCGTTTGCAGATTTTAGCGAGGCAGATATAGCGGGACAAACATTTCTCACAACTCAAAATGCAATTGCAGCTGATTGGCGCAGTGGTGGCGGTCCTGGTGTCAGCCCCGCTGTAAGGGCTGACCGCTATTACATTATTAAAGATGGCGATAATAATTATTATAAAATACGATTTACTGCACTAACGCAAAATGGTGAAAGAGGCTACCCGGCATTCGAATCTGTGTTAGTGAAGAAAGGATGATTAAAGGAGAAAAGGTGCTTCCAGGCACTATCTGAATATCTTTATCGAATCAACAAAATACCCGCAACCCTGCGGGTATTTTGTTTTAGTAAGACTCAAATCAGGGGCTTAATTTCCTTAACTTCGCAGACTTTTTAGCAAGGGAATATGAGTCAGAAATACCATGAATATCAGCACCTCAATTTACCGGCAATAGGAGAAAAAATACTGGCCAAATGGGCAGCTGAAAAAACATTTGAAAAAAGTGTAAGCCTCCGCGAGGGCGCCACACCTTTTGTTTTTTATGAAGGCCCGCCCAGCGCTAATGGTATGCCCGGGATCCACCATGTTATTTCAAGAACATTGAAAGACCTGGTTTGCCGGTATAAAACAATGAAAGGTTTCCAGGTAAAGAGAAAAGGCGGATGGGACACTCATGGTTTACCGATCGAATTAGGTGTTGAAAAAGAATTAGGAATAACGAAAGAAGATATCGGCAAGAAAATTTCAATTGAAGATTATAATAGGAAATGTCGTGAAGCAGTCCTGCGCTATAAAGACAAATGGGATGATATAACCCGTAAAATGGGTTATTGGGTTGATCTTGATGATCCATACATTACTTATAAGAATGAGTATATCGAAACCGTTTGGTGGTTGCTGAGTGAGTTATACAAAAAAGGATTGCTGTATGAAAGTGTAAGTATTCAACCTTATTCACCGGCAGCAGGAACAGGCCTGAGTTCACATGAATTAAATCAACCGGGAACTTACAAAGATGTGAAAGATACAAGTGCTGTTGCAATGTTTAGAGCAGTGAAGAATGAAAAGAGTAAATTCTTATTTGATGCAGGAAAGACAGACGAGGTTTTCTTTTTAGCATGGACGACCACTCCCTGGACACTTCCTTCTAATTTAGGATTAACAGTTGGACCAAATATTGATTATGTGTTGGTGAAAACAGTTAATCCTTATTTGCATAATGAAGTAAATGTTGTTCTGGCAAAAGCATTGCTTGGAAAATATTTTAAAGAGGAAAATGAGAATTTAGGTTTTGCAGAATATAAAAATGACGGTAAGAATCTTCCTTATAAAATTGTTTCAGAATTCAAAGGAAGTAAAATTGAAGGATGTGAGTACGAACAATTACTTCCTTTCGAAGCCAATTCATTAAAAGTAATTGAAGAAGAAACACCCGGCGCTAAACCATTCAGGGTTTTAATTGGCGACTTTGTGACGACGGAAGATGGTACGGGTATTGTCCATACTGCACCTGCATTTGGTGCGGATGACTTTAAAGTTGGTAAGAAATACAATATCGGCATTCTCACCATGGTTGATCGCGAAGGAAAATTTGTTGATCGTCTCGGTGAATTTAGTAACCGGTATGTAAAAAATTATAAGGACCAGAGAGATTATGTAGATGTAAATGTGGATATCGCTGTTAAACTCAAAAAGGAGAACAGGGCATTTAAGGTTGAGAAATACGAACATAGTTATCCGCATTGCTGGCGAACTGATAAACCAGTTCTTTATTATCCGCTCGATGCATGGTTTATCAAAACCACCGCGATCAAAGACCGGATGGTGGAATTAAATAAAACCATTAACTGGAAACCCAAATCAACCGGTGAAGGAAGATTTGGAAACTGGCTGGAAAATATGGTGGACTGGAACCTGAGCCGTTCAAGGTTTTGGGGAACTCCATTGCCTGTATGGAAGACAGAGGATGGTGAAGAAGAAATTTGTATTGGCAGTATCAAAGAACTCTATGCCGAAATTGAAAAGGCAAAGCATCTTAATAAATCAGACGTTTTAAATCGTAAATCCGAAATTGATTTACACAAGCCTTATGTTGACGAGATTATTCTCCTAAGTAAATCAGGAAAACCAATGAAACGGGTTCCTGATCTCATTGATGTTTGGTTTGACAGTGGCGCAATGCCCTATGCTCAATGGCATTTTCCATTTGAGAATAAAGAAACATTTAAAGCGTCTTTCCCTGCAGATTTTATCGCCGAAGGTGTTGACCAGACAAGAGGATGGTTTTATACACTTCATGCAATTGC
>CBFGXP010000190.1:0-7652 GCA_965652775.1 uncultured bacterium | reverse complement strand
GGGCTCGTCCTTTACCGATCAACTGAACTAATCTTTGCGTGCCACCATAGCCTGGAATCAGACCCAAATTGACTTCTGGCTGCCCAAATTTTGCGTTGTCGCTTGCGATACGAAAATGACACGCCATTGACAATTCACACCCACCGCCGAGGGCGAAACCATTGACAGCCGCCACAATTGGTTTGCTGGAATTTTCTATTTGTAGAAAAATATCCTGACCCCGTTTCGCCATTTCCATTGCTTGTTGCTTGTTCAAACTATTGAATTCACTGATGTCTGCACCAGCAACAAATGCTCTTGTACCTGCACCGGTAATGATGGCAGACCGTATTTCCGGATTTTTCTCAATGTCCTTCAAAGCCTTATCCAGATCAGAAAATACGTCTTTATTCAGGGCATTTAGTTTTTCAGGACGATTGATTGTGATAGTTAAAACATTATTCTCAAGGGAGGTAAGCAGTGTTTGATACATCTGAAGTATTTTTCCAAAAATAGGTATAAAAGAAAAGCCGCATCATTGATGCGGCCTCCTAAACCGTCCTCTATTTTAATAAATTGAATTCTATTTAAAAAAAAGAGTGGCAAATACCGGGCCTAAAAGTCATAGTATAAACGCCGGCCACGCACCTGCTTGGCCCCGAAAAACGCAATCCCGATCCGATGGTGCAAAGGATGCCCGTAAAAGTTCTTTGTCCGTTTATAATATCTTCACGTTATGACCTTACTTCAGGTGATCACTTATGCCGGAATCTTTGTTTTTGCATTAACTGGTGCATTTAAAGCAAGAGCATTTAAGATGGATGTGTTTGGAGGTATTGTACTAGCTTTTGTTACTGCCTATGGGGGAGGAACTCTCCGTGATCTTTTGATCGGTGTAAAGCCTGTGAACTGGATCAATGATAATATAGCTCTGATCCTCGTATTTGCTGGCACAGCCTTTACTTTTTTACTCAAAGAAAATGTGAACCGTTTTAAGCGCACAATTTTTTATACCGATGCTATCGGCCTAGGGTTCTTTACTGCCTGGGGAATTGAAGTGGCGCTAAGGAACGGCTTAAATGATATTTACTCATTGATGATGGGAGTCATCACGGCCACTTTTGGCGGTTTGATCGCAGATGTTCTTTGCAGTGCTATTCCTAATTTGCTAAAGAAAGGAGAACTATATGCAACCGCATGTGCTATTGGTGGCGGTGTTTATTTATTGCTTAAACATGTGCCGCTTGACTACAATACCAATCTTGCAGTTTGTATAATCGTTGTCGTTGGCATTCGTATTTATTCAAAAAGAAAACGGCTAATGCTACCTGATATTTGAAAAAGGACCCTTGCATTAACAATGGATTTACAAAATGAATGTCTTAAAATTTGGCTAATGAAATTTGTGAAAGGGAAAAATTAAAATGAGCGGTGTTCCTTTACCCAATTACTGATATAAGATGCAATCTCTGAAGTAGGTGTACCGGGTGTAAATAATTTTCCAACTCCCAATTCATTCAGTTTTTTCATATCATCTTCCGGAATAATACCGCCGCCGGTCAGCAGCACATCATCCATCGCTTTTTCTTTCATTGCATCGATCACTTTCGGAAAAACCGTCATATGAGCACCCGAAAGAATGCTAATGCCAATCGCATCCACATCTTCCTGCAATGCTGCGTTTACAACCATTTCAGGAGTTTGACGAAGACCTGTATAGATCACTTCCATGCCAGCGTCCCGCAAAGCAGTGGCGATCACTTTAGCACCGCGATCGTGACCGTCGAGGCCAACTTTTGCAACCAAAACACGTATGGGCCTATTCATAATTAATTGTTCTTTTACGAAAATACATTGTTTTCATTTTAGGAGTAAATTAGATTATGAGATACAGGAAATTTGGAAATACTGATATGTATATAAGTGAGATTGGATTCGGTGCATGGGCCATTGGCGGCGGAGCTATGATCGGTAATACAGCAATAGGCTGGGGTGATACGGATGATAGTGTTTCATTAAAGGCAATTCATCGAGCTTTAGATGCAGGAATTAATTTTTTTGATACAGCAGATATTTATGGATTAGGACATTCAGAAGAATTACTTGGTAAAACATTAGGTGAAAAGAAGGAAATTATTATCGCGACTAAAGTTGGTAACGTATCAAGGAACGGACAATTTACAGTCGATTACTCTAAGGAATATATTCTTGGAGCTTGTGAAGATTCGCTAAAAAGATTAAGAAGAGAAGTGATAGATTATTATCAACTGCATTCGGCACGAATGCAGCACTTGCAAAATGGAGAATGTATCGAAGCAATGAACCAGTTACAACGGGAAGGTAAAATCCGCTATTGGGGAATTTCATTAAATACATTTGATCCTTTCCCGGAAGCTGAGTTCTTCCTGGAAAATAAGATAGGTACAGGATTTCAATTGGTATTGAATTTACTCAATCAGAAAACGCTACCCTTATTAAAAAGTTCGGCTGAGAAAGGTTATGGAATAATTGTCCGGATGGCATTGCAATTTGGATTGCTTACGGGCAAATTTGACAACGAAGTAAATTTTTCTGTAAATGATCATCGTAAAAATCGTTTGACGAAGGCAGTCATCGATACTTCTAATAACGCATTGAAACCTGTTTGGGCATTATGTGAGAGATATAATTGCAGTAAAACTCAATTGGCATTAAGTTATATTCTGAGCTATGATGAAGTGTCAACAATTATTGCAGGTATCAGAAATGCTGAACAGGTACAATTAAATACAACAGGTTTATTTCAATTAGATAAAGGGGATATCGAAATGATCCGGAATCTGGGGCAATCAGATTTTGTTACTGTAATGAAATTAATTCAGCAACAAGGTTAACGATTGAATTCACTTTTCATTTCTCTTAAGCCATCCTGTGCAAGTTTCAAACCTGTTGAATCTATATTTTCAAAATAGATTATCTTATCCCCGAATTGACGAGACAACTTGTTAGTGACGGAATCAATCACAGTTACTTTCTCAAAATGCTGAAATACTTCGTCATCTACGCCAGGCATATTTCTACCAATGAATAGAAGGTTGTCAAAAGACAATCGGTCAGGGATCCATAAAACAAAGCTGCCGTTATCGGAAATTGTCATTGCTTGAAACCATTCCTCTTTCCCGTAAAAATTTAATGCACCGGCTTGTCCATAATTTCTGCAATAAATAATAGTATTAGATTCTGTCGTATCTGGTAAACTATGATAAAATTTTTCAGCTTTTTCCGAAAGCTCTTTCCATCCAAGCATATCTGCAAAATCCATTGGTAATTCATGATCTTTTTGATCTTCCCATTTTAATAAACCTGTTTTATCTATTCCTTTTTCTTTATAAAAGGAGGCAAGTTCCTGAGGTTGCATCATTGGCAAACCAATAGGGATGAATGGAATAGTTAGGCCAATTATCAATGCTGCAATGATATAACGCATCCATTTTCTTATTGAGAACATATTTTCCCATACAAGACCGCCTGCTGCAAGCAATGCAGGATAAATGCCAAGAGCATAATAACTTTTGCCACTCCCAACCATAAGCAAGAGGATCACGGAAAGATATATCCACCCCAAAATTCTATAAGTCGCGCTCCTAAAAAACCAAACCAAACCTGCTATCCAGATGATCAGAACAGGAAACAATAATAGAAATTGGTCCTTTATAAAATCTGTTGTGTTTACATTAACCAATTGTGTTTCCCTTAATTCCTGCATGTGATGGATCAACGGCCATTTGTGAGCATGTTGCCACCATATATTTGGCAAAATAATAAGTACCGCAATTGCCGCTGCCGCATATGTTTTCTTTTGAATTAAAAGCTTTCTATGTTTAGTCAAAAGTAACCCGATCACTATTGATGCGATAAGGAAAAGGATTGAATATTTGCTCCACCAACCCAGTGCTAATGAGATTGCAAGCCACAAAAGGTCTTTTTGATTATTTGTTTGAATAAATTTTACCAGGAAATAAATACTCAATGTCCAAAAGAAGATATCGAGAATATTCGGCTGAAATAAAATATGGATTCTTAAAAATGCTCCCGTGATCACCCCGAATCCAGCAAGAAACTGGGCAAATGCTTTTCCACCGAGCCGCGCTGTAATAAGACAAGTAACAATTACTGTTAGTAGTCCTATGAATGCCGGCCAGAATCTTACTGACCATTCTTTGGCGCCGAACCAGGAAGAGATCATCCCAAGATATGATAGTAACGGGGGATTTTCCAAATAACCTAAGTCCAGGTGTTGACCTTGTTGATAATATAGGTACTCATCACGCTGCAATTCAAAGGCCGGGTGAATGAGTAGAAATGGGATGAGAAACTTTAAAAGGGCCAACAAGCCAATAACGGCTTTATTAGGAGCAGCTGGTTGTATCATTCAAACAAATTAAAGTCGATCCTTCACTCAGAAAACAGTTAATGCTTTTTTGATCCTGCTAATGGTTTCCTCTTTGCCCAATACTTCTGCGATATTAAATACCGGAGGCCCAAACTTACTGCCTACAAGCATAATACGAAGCGGTAGCTGCAATTCACCGGGTTTAATATTTTTTTCAATAGTAAGGGTTTTAAAAACATTCTCTAAGTCCGGTAATTCCCAATTCGCTGCTCCTGATAACTTATCCGCAAATGATTCGAAAAAGACTTTCTTTTCTTCATTCCATTTTGGCCTTACTGCATCGAGGTCCCATTTACCGGGAGCTTTAAAAAAGAAAAGTGACTGGTCATAAAAATCAGTAAGCAACGTGCATCGATCTTTCACCAGGGTAATTACTTTCTCAAGTACTCTATCATCAACTGCTGTAATGCCTTTCTCAATCAAATGAGTTTTGACTATGGGCAGAAGACTGTCAACTGTTGATCGTTTTATCCATTCATGATTGAACCATTTTGCTTTTTCATAGTCAAATTTTGCTCCGCCACTATGTACTCTTTCTATGGAAAATTTTTCAATCAATTCTTCTTTGGTAAATATTTCCTGTTCAGTACCGTCGTTCCAGCCAAGCAATGCAAGAAGATCTATAAATGCTTCTGGCAAAAATCCTTTTTCTTTAAACCCTTCTGTCAATTCACGTGTTTTTGGATCTTTCCAGTTCATTGCAAAAACAGGAAAGCCATATTTAGCGCCATCACGTTTACTCAACTTGCCATTTGGTCCAAGTATTAACGGCAGATGTGCCCATTGCGGCATTTCATTTAGCCCAAATAAATATTTCCATAATAATATATGTACAGGCGTACTCGACAGCCATTCTTCACCCCGAAAAGCATGAGAGATCTTCATCAGGTAATCATCTATAACAACTGCCAGGTGATAAGTTGGCATACCATCCGCTTTTAGCAAGACCTTATCGTCAACAACAGAAGTGTCGAAGCTGACTTCACCACGGATCATATCAATAAAAGAAACTGTTTCATGTTCCGGCATTTTGATACGAATTACATGACGGGTATTTGCATCTTGCAATTTTTTTACTTCCTCTCTATCAAGCGAAAGAGAATTCCTCATTTTCATCCGGATGCTTTGATCATATTGAGGAGAAGGATTTTGTTCTGTTTTAAGCTCATGCCGCATGTTTTCCAATTCTTCGGGAGTGTCAAAAGCGTAGTAGGCATGGCCATCTTTTATCAATTGTTCTGCGTATTTTCTATACAATTCTTTTCTTTCACTTTGGCGATAAGGGCCATAGCTGCCACCATGTTGAGAGCTTTCTGTTGGTTCTAGTCCTGCCCATTTCAGACAATTAAAAATATATTCCTCAGCGCCGGCTACATAGCGGCTTTGATCCGTGTCTTCAATTCTTAAAATAAAATCACCGTCATTTTGTTTGGCAAATAAATAATTATATAAAACAGTTCTCATGCCGCCAATGTGCAAACCACCCGTGGGTGAAGGCGCAAATCTTACTCTTACCTGCTTATGCATAGATGGCAAAGATAAGTTTCCACGAATCTTCACTTAATAAAAAAACCGCCTTGCAAAGAAGACGGTTCTGATTCGACAGTTCGGGAAAATTTATGGCAGCAGTATGGTTTTTGGTAATACTCCATCAATAGTAATTGTTGCAATATTGTCACAGGCCCCATCACCAAAATCTAACGTTGCAAAATGATTTGGCCCCTGTATCTTCATTTTTCCTTTTGAAACATTATGACAAATTGTTTTCTTTTCTAGTGCTTCCAATATTGTTACTGTCCTGCTTTTACCGGCAGGGTTGGTTACTGTGTGACTTCCGGTTACTGAATACACATCATCTAATAAATTCATAGGGGTATTTGCACCTACGGTTTGGGTAACGTTTTTGGTTCCTTCGTGTAACCAATAATAACCACTTAAAGGTTCTATTACTCTCCCATTTGTGATTTGACGTGTCCAGCTAATTCCATTTGGAGTGCTGGTATTTGTCCATGTAAGTGTACCTTCTACTTTAAAACCTGCTGCGTAGTAATTATCAAAGGTCATCACAGCAGTGGTGCCGGGATTATGCAAGTAATCAGACAGTATTATATTGATCTTTCCTTTACGTGAAATTCCATCTTGACTTACACAACCGTTCACACCAAAATCTATAACAATGGTTTTGGGAAACGAATTTTGAGGAGTTATGGTAACGGAAGCACAGCTCAGTGTATTTGTAGTTTCAACTTGTCCGTTGATCCTGTAAAGACCAGAACTAATAGAAGCTTCAAAAAATACAGTATTGGCATCATCACTTATGCTTTCGGATACCGCCTGGTTTTCCGTTAAAATGAAAGTGGTTTCAAACTCAGGATCGGGTTCATTCTTTTCCTTAACACAAGCTGCAAAGAAAAATAATGAAGGGAGGGTCAAAAGAGCAAAGATTTGTTTTAGTTTCATAGAGATTGAATTTTAGTTGTCAATACGACCTACAAAAATCAGAAACGATTAACAAGTAATGAAATTACTTTGACAAATGTTTTACTTCGTAAAAACACCATGGTGGCTCAGGATGATTTACGGTTCTTATGTATGGAAAATGCCTGCAAATGAAAAAACGCTGTACCTGACATTTGATGACGGCCCACACCCGGAAGCAACACCATTCGTTTTGCAACATTTGAAGCAACACAACGCACTGGCCACTTTTTTTTGCATTGGCAAAAATGTTGTTATGCACCCCCAATTATACAAGCGTATAACAGATGAAGGACATGCGATCGGCAACCATACATATAATCATTTGAATGGTTGGAAAACGGCCAATGACGTTTATATGAATGATATTGCGATGGCATCAAGAGAAATTGACAGCAATTTATTCAGGCCTCCATATGGCCGTATTACATCGTTCCAGGCGAAAAACCTGAATGCAGCAATGCTGGGAAAAAAGACTAAAGTAATAATGTGGGATGTGCTAAGCGCCGATTTTGACCATGATTGCACAGCGGAACAGTGTCTGTCTAACGTGATTTTACCCTCGGCTCCCGGATCGATCATTGTGTTTCATGACAGTGAAAAAGCCTTCTCCAAATTGGAATATACATTACCAAGAGTATTAAAATATTTTTCTGCGAAGGGCTTCTTATTTAAATCACTCCAGTAAATTTTAGTGAGGTTTGTATCAATAAATAGGGCCTGGGTAGAAACCCTGGCCCGTTTTTAATCCGTACCCTATGAA
>CBFGXP010000189.1:0-7690 GCA_965652775.1 uncultured bacterium | reverse complement strand
TTACACCTTCTTTTAATTTGTTAACTACTTCTTTTATATCTTTTGGCAGCTTACTTACTAAGTACAAATAATCTTCAGCAGAATCAATAACGGTTTTAGCAATAGTATCCCAGCTAAATCTTTCTTTGATTTTTTCGGTGGCATAGGGTGTTATCATATTTGCAATGGAAACGTTTGCTTCCAGATTTTCTGCAAATTTTTGAATAGTGGCAATTGATTTTATTAAAGTAAAAAGATTAGATGGAACAGTAAGCCCGTACCGCGTGATCATTTTAAATGCCTCGGTCATTACCGCGGAGATGTCGACCTGCTCATAATTCAGGTAGCTGTATTTTTTAATGATCTCTCCAAGCCGGAATTCAAGATCTTCCAGTTCATTAAAAAAATTTATTTGTGATAAACTTAGTAGTGATTTGGCGATCATGTGTGGATCTTTCCTTGAAAACCCAAGCATGAAGTTTATCAAGGCCTGTATTTGCTTTGGCTTCAGACTTGCCGCCATGCCATGATCTAGTAAAACGATCTGGTTGTCACCCCGGATAAAAATATTTCCAGGGTGCGGGTCAGCATGAAAGAAACCATGACGAAGGATCATCTTTAAAATTATATGTGTTCCATTCTCGGCAATTATTTGTGTATCAAAACCTGCGGCTTTTAGTCCATCAATATCATCCGGACGTAATCCCTCTACAAATTCCATTACCAATAATTTCTGCCGGGTGTATTGTGTAAATACTTTTGGAATATAACAACGGGGATCGTCTTTGAACATATCGGCGAAACGAAGCATATTGGAAGCTTCGTTGGTGAAGTCGAGTTCCTTCATGAGATTCTCACCAAAATCTTCAATGAAACCAATAATATTAAAACTGGCCAGGCCCGGATAAGATTTTAGTACCTGTGTCGCCAGGATTTTCATTAATACCAGATCGATCCGGATCTTGAGCTTGATATTCGGCCGCTGCATTTTTATGGCAACTCTTTCACCCGTTTGCAACACTCCCTGGTATACCTGTGCTATGGAAGCGGATGCGATATGTTTTTTCTGAAGACTGCTGAAAACCTGGTCAATTGGATCACCCAGTTCTGTTTCGATCAGGCTGATGGCAAGATCATCATCCATTGGCTGCGCATTCGATTGAAGTTTTTTTAATTCTTCACGCAAATGATCCGATGCAAGGTCGGGTCTGTCGGCAACAATTTGCCCGAATTTTACGAATGTAGGACCCAACTCTTCAATAGCCTGGCGCAATTGTTCAGCCCTGTTCGTCAGTCTTCTTCCTTTTGGGTCAAAGATCTTGCGCATCCATGTATTGAACATCCAGTTTCTTAGGATATGTTTCAGGATAATCAATACAATTCCTATCAGCCTGAATGCATTTCTAAGATAGTTAATGATACGAAGGATAAACATGAATGAGAGATTTATACTTAAAGATAAGGGTCTTATCCCTTCAACCAACCTTCAAGTATTTGTTTTTGGAGGGGGTCGGGATTTTCAATTGGCTCCATATTGAAAGCTCTTTCCTTTTTTCTTACAGGGATAATATCTTTATAAACTGGTGTGGTGCCCGGCGAAATAATTTTCATTTTGATTAATTTACCAACTTCCATATTGCTTAAAATAGTATTGCACAGGTTACCGGTTGCCTTTTGCCAATCCATTTCCAACACCTGTTGTCCTCTTCTTATTCCTGTATCCCAAGCTGGCGATTCATAATCAACGGCAGCGATAAAAACACTATCTTCTCTTTCCCGTAGAGTAAACCCCGCGTAAGCTGCCGGAAGCTCATAAGTAGCAGTATCAATTTTTAATCCTGCATAGTTAACATATGTTGGATAGTCCGGTTCTTTTGTTGTCGTTATATATTCAAATTCTTCATTAAGAGATGTACCGGCAACGGATTCAAAAACATTCTTCAATTCTTCTTCGGTAAATCCTCTTTTCTTTTTCTGATAATATTCTTTGTAGAGATAACGCATTACATCGTCAAGCGATTTTTTGTTGTTTGTTACCTGTCTAATTTTGAAATCAAAAAGCAACCCAACCACAGGGCCTTTATCATAATAAGAGATAGTTTTATTTACTTCATCGCTGGTTCTTCCAAATGGCCCGTCGCTCCAGGTTTCATAACTTGCCTGTTCCAATGTTTGATAGCGTTTGCCGGGCTTATTTTCGAAAGCAATAATATTTTCGCGAAACGCATTGAGTAATTCTGCATCTGTGGTAATGCCAGCCCGCTTTACCACCATATATTCATAATAAACTGAAAGCCCCTCTGATACCCAGAGCATTTTTGTCCGACTTCCTTTTTCATAGTCAAAGGGTCCAAGTTCAATAGGCCGGATCCGTTTTACATTATAATGATGAAAATATTCGTGAGCAAGAAAATGAAGGGTGCGGATATAATTCTCTCTCTTATCCAAATTATTTCCCGTAAAACCAAAAGTGGTATTATTCAAATGTTCAATGCCGCCGGGTCCTGGACCAATTGCAATAAATGTATAATGTTTGTAAGGCACGTGACCGATCACATTTACTGCCGCGTCAACAATTTTTTTCAGATCAAGAATAAATTGCTCCCTGTCAAAATTTCCAAGCTTGTAACCAATAAATCTGTGTTTAACACCCCTGATGTGAAACGACTGTAATTCTTCAAGATTCCCGACAAGAAACGGGCTATCATATAGTACATCAAAATCGGGTGCGGTATAAGTGAATTTTTTACCGGGTATCGAATCAAGTCCCGTAGCTACGCGGCTCCATTTAGCATCCGGCACTACGGTAACCTGAACAGGATGATTGATCATCTTATCAATATATAAAAATACCCCTGCCGGTAATATATAAGCCCTGTTGTCATCTATATAGGGCGTTGCTACAAATGATCTTTCTGTTTTTATTTCATAAACAAGATTTACAGTATTAGATTTTTTACTGAAAACCCTCCATGTGTTATCTGTAGCTTTTTCCCATTTTAATTCCTTCCCGGTTTCATCCGTAGCTTTTAAACGTTCAAGATCTTTTCCATAGTCCATCCGCTGGTAATAACCAGGCGTCCATACCGGCATCTTAAAATCAATAAAATCTTTTTTTATTCCCTTACAAGCGAGCCGGACATGAAAGAAATGCCACTCGGGGTTTTCCAAATTTACTGTATAGGTAAGGGAGCTCTTTTGTGAAAGAGTAGTGAAGGAAAAAAATAAAAAAAATATAACTGAGATAACAGGTTTTTTTGTTTTCATAGATGCAAATAAGATCTAATGGAAAATCTATTTAAGATGCTTTACATAAAAATCAAGCGTCCTTTGCCACGCCAACTTTGCTGCCGCTTCATTGTATCGTGCGGTAGAAGTGTCATTATGAAATGCATGTTGTGCACCTTCATACATATATAACTCATAATTTATTTTATTTGCTTTCAATGCTTCTTCATAAGCTGCGATGCCGGCATTTACGCCTTCGTCCATGCTTGCATAATGAAGCTGGACTGCCGCTTTGATCTTTGGTACATCCGTTACAGCCGGTTGACGACCATAAAAAGCAACAGCGGCTTTTAGATCCGGGACATTCACCGCAAGATTATTTGACATAGCGCCACCCCAGCAAAAACCAACACAACCTGTTTTGCCATTAAAATCTTTTCTTGTTTTTAAATAATCAAAAGCACCTATAAAATTTTTAAGGTTATCCTCAGGTTTCAAATCCCTGAATGCCGCTCTTGCTTCATCTTCATTGGCAAAAGTTTTCCCCAATGCAGCCAATGCATTTGGCGCAATGGCGAGATACCCGGCAGTGGCAGCTCGTCTTGCGACATCTTCAATATGCGCATTCAGGCCGCGGTTCTCGTGAATGACAATTACTGCCGAATATTTTTTTTCTTCTTTCGGTCTTGCTATATAGGCTTTCATCTCATTTGGTACACCCGGATAATTCACATATTCAGTAAAGAGATCTTCAGCTGTGGTAAGACCGGGTTTTGTATAATCGTTTTCGATTTGCGACAACAGTGATTGTGTCAGTGCAATGCTACCGGTAATGAGTGTAACCCGTTTTAAGAAATCAGCACGGGAAATATTTGATGAGTGAATATATTCATCATACAAATTGATAATTTTCTGATCCATAAAATTAATTTGAGGAAATTAAAGTTACGTGAATTCCAGTTGGCCAAAAACAACAAAAAATATCAAATGAAAGCCAAATAAATCAGGGGTGGTAATTCATCAACTTCACTACCTTAGCCACCCTAATTTACTTTTTTAAAAAATCAATTATGAGATCTTTTTTAATTATTGCAATTGCTACTGTTTTATTAATTGCATGCAACAGCAGCGATGATAAAACCACTGAAACCAAAGCAACAAGTCATGATGCACACGCTACTACTGCGACTTCGGTAGAGATGCCACCTATGCCGGAGGTTCCTGCCAACGCAAGAGTTTTTTTTGCTAATCTGAAGGACGGGCAAACTGTAACTTCTCCCTTAAAAGTAGATATGGGGATTGACGCAATGAGTGTAGATACAGCAAATGGAATATTAAAGCCTGCATCGGGGCATCACCATATTTTGGTGAATATGGATTCAATTAAAACAGGTGAAGTAATAAAAAAAGATTCTGTTCATATTCATTTTGGATTTGCACAAACAGCTGCTGAGATTAAGTTACCGCCTGGCAAACATACGTTGACACTACAGTTTGCTGATGCAATGCATCGTTCTTATGGGAGTAAACTTGCCACTACGATATCTGTTGAAGTAAAGCAATAAATTTTTTTGAACAAGTATAAGCCCCGTTGATCGGGGCTTTTTTGTTTTCAGTATTGAAAGACATTGAGGTTTAAACATAAACTTGTGGAAAATTTATGTCCTTGTATTCCAACGCACAATAAGCCCAATGGGCCCACTGGCATGCCCTTTGGCATCATGTTCAAAATAAGTTATTATGAAAAAAGTAAGAATGTTTTTAACCCTGGTATCGCTGGGCATATTTTCCGTTACTAATGCGCAGCAAGCGCTAGGGCTTAAGGGCGGTGTCAACATTGCGAGCCTTAGTGAGTTTGAAGGAAGAAGCAGAACGAGTGTGCACGGCGGCTTATTCCTGCATCATACAATAAACAAAAATTGGTGCATACAGCCCGAATTATTGTTTTCAGGTGAAGGGCAACGTTATATATCTAACGGACTTGAAAGAACATTAGCCCTCGATTATATTCAACTTCCTATAATGGTGCAGTATTATCCTTCGCCACAAATATATATTGAAGCCGGGCCGCAGGTTGGTTTGTTAGTGAGTGCACAGGATAAAGGTGATGAAACCGGTCATTTGAATGTGAAAGATGATTTCAGTGCAGCGCAATTTGCGTTGGGGCTGGGTTTAGGTTTTAAAGCAACCGACCAGGTGATCTTGTACGGCCGATACAATTTTGGATTAACAGACGTCACACGTTTTGACAACATTGTAGATCATAGTCGTGTTGGACAGTTAGGAGTGGCGATACGTCTTAACCATTAACAAAAGACAAATTATTTGATTAGCAGCCAACGTAATATTGGCTGCTTTTTATTTTACTTAAATATTAACTGAAAATTTCGATAATGCTTGTCAAAAAGCAATTCAAACAACTCTTTAACAGTAAAGCTGGCATGTTTATCGTCTTATAAGCGTTGAACACTAATGGGTTTAGAAATGTAAACCGGGTCACTGAATTGAGAAGCAATTTTTTTACAACCTAAATCCTTTTAAATGAAACGTATCTTAAAAACATGCATGATAGCAATTGGGGTGTTGCTTTTTAGTGCAGTTCAAAACAAATCTTCCGCGCAAGTAGCAGTCAATGTTTCCTTCCAGACTTTTTATGATGATCTGAGTCCTTATGGACAATGGATCAATTATCCAGAATACGGATATGTATGGAGCCCCGACAGCCGATACAAAGATTTCCATCCTTACAGGTCAGAGGGACACTGGGCATGGTCAGAAGATTATGGCTGGCTCTGGGTTTCCGATTATGAATGGGGATGGGCACCGTTCCACTATGGTCGGTGGGTTTATGATTCTTACCAGGGATGGTTATGGGTCCCGGATTATGAATGGGGACCTGCATGGGTAGTATGGCGCGGTGGTGGGGATTATTATGGATGGGCGCCGATGAGTCCCGGAATAAATATCAATTTATATTCCGGTAACAGGTATAGCGTGCCTAATAATTACTGGTGCTTTGCTCCAAGAAGGTATATTAACTCTCCGCGGATCTCAAATTATTACTTAGACAGAGGCAGGAACACTATAATTATTAATAACACAACGATCATTAACAATTATGGCGGCAACAGGGATTATGTAATGGGACCTTACCGTAGTGAAGTTGAAAGATATACTGGTTCAAGAATTAGTCCGGTAAGGATCCGCGAGTCTCAAAGAGCAGGACGTACTATTGCAAGGAATAATGAAGTGTCTATTTACAAGCCTTATATTAACAGGGGTTCGGATAGAGGAACACCAGGAACTTTTGAAAATTACCGGCAGAAAAGCCAGGGTGAAACGATCGATAGGAATACGGCAAGACAAGACAGACCATATCAGGATCGCGGTAGTCAAAGAATAGAAAGGCAACAATTCCCTGGTCAAAACGATCAACGTGTAGAAAGACAGCAGGTACCTGATCAGAATAATCAAAGAATTGAAAGACCATATCAAAATCCTGGTGGTCAGAGAATAGAAAGGCAACAATTACCGGATCAGAATAGCCAGCGGGTAGAAAGGCAACAAGTGCCTGATGAGAATACCCAAAGAGTTGAACGACCCTATCAAAATCGGGGTAGTCAAAGAATAGAGAGGCAGCAATTCCCTGGTCAAAATGATCAACGTGTGGAAAGACAACAAGTACCTGATCAGAATACCCAAAGACTTGAACGACCCTATCGAAATCGGGGTAGTGAAAGAATAGAAAGGCAGCAGTTCCCGAATCAGAATAATCAGCGTATGGAAAGACAACAAGTGCCTGATCAAAATACCCAGCGAGTTGAAAGACAACAAATGCCCAGCCCGCGGGTAGAAAGACAACAAGAACCAAATCCAAATAGCCAACGGGTTGAAAGACCTTATCAAAGCCGTGGCCAGCAATCGCAGGTGCAGAATCAACCTGCAGAGCAACAAAGAGGAAATGGTAATGGGCGCTGGAGAGGCAGAGGTAATTAAAGAACAAATACTGGCAGTGATATACCAGGAGCTTCCTTAACCGGGAGCTCTTTTATTTTTTAAGGCCAGACGATTTTAGAAAATATTTGTCAATTCCTGATTCATTGATTTTATGTAACTTCTCTCGCCATTTTATTTCCAACTGAATTCAACTTTGCTGCTTTATGAAAAAGAAATTTCATCGGCGTGATTTTGTAAAAACCACGGCTGCTGCATCTGTGGCATTTACAATTATTCCAAGAAATGTTTTAGGTAAAGGATATATTTCCCCGAGTGATAAAATTAATATCGCGTATATCGGTTGCGGTACACAAGGCCTCAGGGAAATGTGTGAGTTGATAACAAAGCCTGAGATACAGATCACTTCAGTTTGCGATCCTAATAAATTCAGTACAGACTATCTTGATTGGTCCCCAAATGGAATTCGTGATGGGATCCGTAAAGTGTTGGAAAATCCAAACTGGGGAGCAAATTATTCAGGCATACC